>NZ_JBFAMH010000021.1:2059-136955 GCF_040656475.1 Streptomyces sp. NPDC049915 | reverse complement strand
CCCTTGGCGTGCTGCTTTTCGACGGCGCGTTCCGAGCCGGCGTGCGTCGCTTCCTCGATACGGCGCTGCAGATCCGCGAGCTTGCCCGCGGTCGTGTGAAGGTCGATCTCTTCCGGCTCGGACATCGGGATCGCGGCTCCCTGCCTGCTCAAAAGGGGGGACGGTTACTCATCCGTAGCGTAGTGCTGCCCCCCACGGTCGGCAGTGCGGCGTTTCCCACACCTAGGGTGGCTTGCATGACGCCGCGAGATGCATCAGACGACAGCCGCTGGTCCGACCTCGACCGCCCGCCCCTCAGCGCCGCGGCGCTGCGGCGCGCGCTGGTGCGCGAGGGAAGCCTGTGGTCGGACCTGGAGGTCGTGCAGCGCACCGGCTCCACCAACTCCGACCTGGTCGCCCGCGCGGAGGCGGGCAAGGCGGCCGAGGGCGCGATCCTCGTCGCCGAGGAGCAGACGGCCGCCCGCGGCCGCCTGGACCGGCAGTGGACGGCTCCTGCGCGCTCGGGCCTGTTCTTCTCGGTCCTGCTGCGGCCGATCGACGTCCCGGTCGCCCGCTGGGGCTGGATCCCGCTGCTGACCGGGGTCGCGGTGGCCACCGGCCTGTCCCGGGCGGCAGGCGTCGACACGGCCCTGAAGTGGCCGAACGACCTCCTCGTCACCGTCGGCGGCGAGGAACGCAAGGCCGGCGGCATCCTCGCCGAGCGGGCCGGGGAGGGCGGCGTGGTCGTCGGCGTGGGCATCAACGTCACGCTCAAGGCGGAGGAACTCCCCGTACCGCAGGCGGGGTCGCTGGCGCTGGCCGGAGCGGTGAGCACGGACCGCGACCCGCTGCTGCGGGGGGTTCTGCGGGCACTGGAGGACTGGTACGGCCGCTGGCGCGACGCGGAGGGCGACCCGTCGGCGTGCGGCCTGCAGGAGACGTACGCGGCGGGCTGCGCGACGCTGGGGCGGACGGTCCGCGCGGAGCTGCCGGGGGATCGGTCCCTGGTGGGCGAGGCGGTGGCGGTCGACGGTGACGGCCGCCTGGTGCTGGCAACGGAGAACGGGGTGCAGGAGCCGGTCGGAGCGGGCGACATCGTCCACTTGCGCCCGGCGTGAGTGTGGGTTGGGCTGAGTCGAAGCAGACATGCCCCCTGCGGTCGGCCACATCGACGCCGGGTGACACGCAACGCCGCTCACCTCACCCCCGGCCCCCACGGAGTGAGTGAGCTGGCGCACACCTGCCGTAAAGTTGGAGGCCGGTCGATACCTGACCTCGGCAGATCGGAAGGGCAGCAGGCGTGACCGTCGACGACTCGGGCTCCGGGCCCGATGCCACCGACTCCGGCGAGGACCCCCTCGCGCTGCGCCTGGAACAGCTGATCCTCGGCGCCGAGCGGCGCTACACCCCGTTTCAGGCGGCCCGCAGCGCCGGTGTGTCCATGGAGCTGGCGTCCCGCTTCTGGCGGGCCATGGGCTTCGCCGACATCGGCCAGGCGAAGGCGCTGACCGAGGCCGACGTGCTGGCCCTGCGACGGCTGGCCGGTCTGGTCGAGGCGGGCCTGCTCAGCGAGGCGATGGCGGTGCAGGTGGCCCGGTCGACGGGCCAGACGACCGCCCGCTTGGCGGAATGGCAGATCGACTCCTTCCTGGAGGGCCTGACCGAGCCGCCCGAGCCCGGCATGACCCGCACCGAGGTCACGTATCCGCTGGTCGAGCTGTTGCTGCCGGAGCTGGAGGAGTTCCTCGTCTACGTCTGGCGCCGCCAGCTCGCCGCCGCGACCGGCCGGGTCGTCCAGGCGGCGGACGACGAGGAGATGGTGGACCGCCGCCTCGCGGTGGGCTTCGCGGACCTGGTCGGGTTCACGCGGCTGACCCGCCGTATGGAGGAAGAGGAGCTCGGCGAGCTGGTCGAGGCGTTCGAGACGACGGCCGCCGACCTGGTGGCCGCGCGCGGCGGGCGGCTGATCAAGACCCTCGGCGACGAGGTGCTGTTCGCGGCGGACGACGCGGGCACGGCGGCCGAGATCGGGCAGCGGCTGATCGAGACGATGGCGAACGACGAGACGATGCCGGAGCTGCGGGTCGGCATGGCGTTCGGCACGGTGACCACCCGTATGGGCGATGTCTTCGGTACGACCGTCAACCTGGCGTCCCGGCTGACCTCGATAGCGCCGCGGGACGCCGTCCTCGTCGACAGCGCCTTCGCGGAGGAGCTGATCCGCACCGGGGAGGCGCCCGCCTCGGAGGCGGAGGCGGCCGAGCGGGCGGCGGCCGCCGAGAAGGAGGGCGAGGACCCGCCTACGTACCGCTTCGCGCTGCAGCCGATGTACCAGCGCCCGGTGCGTGGACTCGGTGTGGTCGCGCCCTGGCTGCTCGGCCGGCGCGACGACGGCAGGGCGTAGCAGCTCACCCGAGGAGCCCCGAGCCCAGGCACACGCCGATGATCGGCAGACACACCCCCGGGCCGGGCTCGTCGGGACGGGCCGGCGGCGGAGTCGCCGGCGCGGTGGAGTGGGACGGGCTCGGCGCGGGCGAGCGGGGTGGCGGGGCCGGTGCCGGCGTGGACGCCGGCGGGCCGGCGGGCGGCGCGGACGTCCGCCCGGAGCCGGGCACCCCGGTGGCGGACGGCTGCGTGACCGGGACGGAGTACGACGGGACGGCGACGGCCGACGGGCCGCGCCCGGCGGCCGCGGTGGCCGAGGCCGTGGCGACCGGTGCGGCGCTAGCCCCGCCCATGACGTCCGCGGCGGAGGGGCCGGGCCGCGGGGTGGCCGAGACGGTGGCGGCGGTGTCGGCCGACCGCTCGGTGACGGTACGGCGGCCCGTGTCGTGGTCGGCGCGGGGGCCGGTCTGCGCGGTACCGAGGCCGGGGACGCCGGACTCGGGGGCCAGCCGTACGAGACTCAGCACACCGGCGGCCAGGGCGAGACCACCGGCCGCGAGCAGCACCCGGCGGTGGCGGGGGCGGCGGTGCCGGCCGCCGGCGGTGTCGTGCGCCTGCTGTTCCTCTGTCTCCGTCGGTGTCTCTGTCGGTATCTCCGTCATCGCGGCGTTCCCCCTTCTGCGGTTGCGCCCCCGATGCGCCGTGGCGGACGCACGGTATGCGCTCCTCCGGACGGAGGACACGGATTTGGGCGAGATGTCACTCGAACGGGTAATCGGTGGCCCTCGGTGGTTCGTACGAGCCGGGTCCGGCCCTTTCCCGGACCGGTCCGGCCTGCGATGATCGGGCCGTTGTCTTCTGTTAACCCGCGTTAACCGGGAGGGTGTCATGAGCGAGGAGCGGTTCGGGGAGTTCGTGCTGGTGCGACGGCACGGTGACGAGGGTGCCCGGCATGTCGCGGAGCTCGCCCTCGACCGGCCCAAGGCCATGAACGCGGTCTCCACCGAGATGGCCCGCTCGATCGCCGCCGCCTGTGAGGCCCTGGGCGCCGACCGGGACGTACGCGTGGTGGTGGTGACGTCGACGCACGAGCGGGCGTTCTGCGTGGGCGCCGACCTGAAGGAGCGCAACTCCTTCTCCGACGCCGATCTCGTACGGCAGCGTCCGGTGGCGCGCGGTGCGTACACCGGGGTGCTGGAACTGCCGGCGCCGACGATCGCGGCCGTGCACGGGTTCGCGCTCGGCGGCGGCTTCGAGCTGGCGCTGTCCTGCGACCTGATCGTGGCCGACCGCACGGCCGTGGTGGGGCTGCCGGAGGTGTCGGTCGGCGTCATTCCGGGCGGCGGCGGCACCCAGCTGCTGCCGCGGCGGGTGGGCGCGGCGAAGGCCGCCGAGCTGATCTTCACGGCCCGTCGGGTGGAGGCCGCGGAGGCGGCCGAGCTGGGGCTCGTGGACCGGCTGGTCGACGCCGGGCAGGACCGCGCGGAGGCGCTGACGCTGGCCGCGCGCATCGCCGGGAACTCCCCGGTGGGGCTGCGCGCGGCCAAGCGGGCCCTGCGCCTGGGGCACGGGCTGGACCTGCGGGCCGGCCTGGAGGTCGAGGACGCGGCCTGGCGCTCCGTCGCGTTCTCGGGCGACCGGGCGGAGGGCGTGGCGGCCTTCAACGAAAAGCGCAAGCCTCAGTGGCCGGGGGAGTGAGGGCGGGGGCCTGTGTGCCAAGGGTGACTGCAGGGTCCGGGGGCGCAGCCCCCATGTGCGGCCACCCACGGCCGACCCGCACCACACACACCTGTTCGCCCCATTAACGCACCGATTCAGCCGAAACCTCCCTAGCCTGGAGCAATGGGTGAGGACAGGCGCCTGACCGCCGTGGTGGCCCTGGCACAAGGGATGGCCGCGGCACACAGCCCGCGGGAGTCGTGGCGCGCGGCAGCGCTGGGCGGCTGCCGCGCGCTGGCCGGGAGTTTCGCCGCGCTGTCGGTGTGGGAGCGGGACCTCGGCCGGCTGCGGGTCCTGGTGAACGTCGGGGACCGGGCTCCGGAGGAAGAGGAGTTCCCGGTGGACGAGACGTACCCCGTCCACCAGTTCCCGGAGATCACCGAGTTCCTGCACGAGCGCTGGGCGTCGGGCGGCGAGCCCAACGCGTGGGTGGAGACCGCCGAGGGGCCGACCGCGGGCCACGCCGGCTACTGCCACCAGCGGGTCGCCGCCCTGCGCCGCCGGGGCCGCGGGTCCTGTGTGGTCGCGCCGATCGTCATGCACGGCCGCGCCTGGGGCGAGCTCTACGTCGCGCGCAGGGCGGGCTCCGCCGTCTTCGACCGGGGCGACGCGGACTTCGCGACCGTGCTGGCGTCCGTGGCCGCCGCCGGCCTGGCGCAGACGGAGCGGCTGCAGGAGGCGCGCCGGCTGGCCTTCACGGACGCGCTGACCGGTCTGGCGAACCGCCGTGCCGTGGACGCCCGCCTGGACGAGGCGATCGAGCGGCACCGCAGGGAGGGCGCGGTGGTCAGCCTGGTGGTGTGCGATGTGAACGGGCTCAAGCACGTCAACGACACCCTCGGCCACGCGGTGGGCGACCGCCTGCTGGAACGGTTCGGCTCGGTGCTCTCCCTGTGCGGGGCCATGCTGCCGGGGGCGCTGGCCGCCCGGCTCGGCGGGGACGAGTTCTGCCTGCTGGCCGTCGGCCCGCCCGCCCAGGACGTGGTGAAGGTCGCCGACGAGCTGTGCCGGAGAGCCGCCGAGCTGGAACTGGGGGAGGGCGTGGCCTGCGGCGTCGCCTCCACCGAGGCGCCGATCGGCCCGCTGCACTCGGCCCGCCGCCTGTTCCGCCTCGCGGACGCCGCCCAGTACCGTGCCAAGGCCGAACGCTCCACCCGTCCGGTGGTGGCCGGCCAGCAGGGCCCCGACGACCCGGTGATCCGCCTGGCGGACCAGCCCACGACGGAAGCGGCCGGCGAACGCCGCGCCTTCCGGGGCCGCCTGTAGGAAGTGCCCTCGGATCGCCCGTGGGAAGTGCCCTCGGTAAGGGGCGGAACCCCGACCCACTGGTGACATCTTCATCTTCAGTGCGTACGCTCCTGAATATGAGTATGCACACTGTGGTGGTGGGGACGTCCGGGGTCACCGCGTCCGACGTTCTCGCGGTGGCCCGTGACGGCGCCCGCATCGAGCTCTCCGGCGAGGCGGTGGCCGCCCTCGCCGCGGCCCGCGGGATCGTGGACGCGCTGGCGGCCAAGCCCGACCCCGTCTACGGCGTCTCCACCGGGTTCGGCGCCCTGGCCTCCCGCCACATCAGCCACGAGCTGCGCACCCAGCTCCAGCGCAATATCGTCCGCTCCCACGCCGCCGGCATGGGACCGCGGGTCGAGCGGGAGGTCGTCCGGGCCCTGATGTTCCTGCGGCTGAAGACCGTCTGCTCGGGCCACACCGGCGTCCGCCCCGAGGTCGCGCAGACCATGGCGGACATCCTCAACGCCGGGATCGCCCCCGTCGTCCACGAGTACGGCTCCCTCGGCTGCTCCGGCGACCTCGCCCCGCTGTCCCACTGCGCCCTGACGCTGATGGGCGAGGGCGACGCCGAGGGCCCGGACGGCGTCGTGGCGCCCGCCGGCGAGCTGCTCGCCGCGCACGGCATCGCCCCCGTCGAGCTGCGCGAGAAGGAGGGCCTGGCGCTCCTCAACGGCACCGACGGCATGCTCGGCATGCTGGTCATGGCGCTCGCCGACCTGGACCGGCTGTACAAGTCCGCCGACGTCACCGCGGCCCTGTCGCTGGAGGCCCTGCTCGGCACCGAGAAGGTGCTCGCACCCGAGCTGCACGCCATCCGGCCGCATCCGGGGCAGGGCGCCAGCGCCGCCAACATGCTCGCCGTCCTCAAGGGTTCCGGCCTGACCGGGCACCACCAGGACGACGCGCCCCGCGTGCAGGACGCCTACTCGGTGCGCTGCGCCCCGCAGGTCGCGGGCGCCGGCCGGGACACCCTCGCGCACGCGCGCCTGGTCGCCGAGCGGGAGCTGGCCTCCGCCGTCGACAACCCCGTGGTGCTGCCCGACGGCCGGGTCGAGTCCAACGGCAACTTCCACGGCGCCCCGGTCGCCTACGTGCTGGACTTCCTCGCCATCGCCGCCGCCGACCTCGCCTCCATCGCCGAGCGGCGCACCGACCGGCTGCTCGACAAGAACCGCAGCCACGGGCTGCCGCCGTTCCTCGCCGACGACGCCGGCGTGGACTCCGGGCTGATGATCGCGCAGTACACGCAGGCCGCCCTGGTCAGCGAGATGAAGCGGCTCGCCGTACCGGCCTCCGCCGACTCCATCCCGTCCTCCGCCATGCAGGAGGACCACGTGTCCATGGGCTGGTCGGCCGCGCGCAAGCTGCGTACCGCCGTCGGCAACCTCACGCGTGTGATCGCCGTCGAGCTGTACGCGGCGACGCGGGCGATCGAGCTGCGGGAGGGTCTGACGCCCGCGCCCGCCTCGCAGGCCGTCATCGACGCCGTACGGGCCGCCGGGGTGGGGGGGCCGGGCCCGGACCGGTTCCTGGCGCCCGACCTGGCCGCGGCGGACGCGTTCGTGCGCGACGGGCGGCTGGTCGCGGCGGTGGAGTCCGTCACCGGTCCGCTGCAGTAGCGAGCCTTCGCCGACGGGGCCCTGACGCACTCCCGGTGCGGCAGGGCCCCGGTGCGTCCGGCGGCGGCCGGACGTCCGCCGCGGCTCAGAAGCCGAGGCGTTCCCGGCGTACCGAGTACACGACGAAGCCGGCGCCGAGGGAGAGGAAGACGCTGCCGCCGACGACGTACGGCGTGGTGTCGGGGCTGCCGGTGTCGGCGAGTTGGGCGCCGGAGAGCCCCGAGCCGGCCACGGCGGAGGCGTCCGCCGCACTGGTCGCCGCCCGGGCCTGTGTCGTCGTCGTGTCCTGTTCTCTCGCCGGAGTCTCGGACGACGCGTTGGCGGACGGGACGAACCACAGGGCGCCCAGAAGGGTCGCCGCGGCGGTGGCGGTCAGCAACGAGCGGCGGGCGGATGACACGGACTATCGATCCCCTTGTGGCGCTGGCGAATTGGCCGGCGAATTGGCCGCGCGGGCCAATGCTTGGGGCGATGCTAATGAAAGGCGCGGGTCGCGGGAAAGTTGTGGGAGCGGGGAGCCTTACGCTCCCGGCATGACCACTGAAGAGACATCACGTTTTGTGCGGCTTCGCGTGGAACTCGTGCTGGAGGTCGACGACGAGCAGGCCGTGACCGCCGCGGCGCTGCGGCGCCTGGCCCAGGACCCGGAGATGCCGGAGTCGGAGCGCACGCAGGCCGAGGGGGCTGTGACGGAAGACACCGCCGAGGCGCTGGCCTATCTCGTCGACCCGTTCGACCTGGTCAGCGAGGTGCCGGGGGTGGAGCTGCAGCAGGCGTCCTGGTCCAGTGAGCGGATCGACTACGACCCGGACTCGCCTGACTGGGACCTGGACGAGGATGATGGCGACGAGGACGAGGACGACGAGGAGCACACCGGCTGAGGCCGCGCAGGGGGGAATGCCATGACCCCGGGCGGCAACCGCCGTCCGGGGTTTCTTCGTCCCAGGGGGCGCATGGACCGATATCCGCACCACCGGCCTGCCCGGCGGACGTGGTGTGTCCCACACCTCGGAGGAATGTGGAACGGGACGAACCGGTCGTAGCGTTGAACGTTCTTACGGGGACACTCGGGGTTTTCGGGATTCGGCAACGATGGAGAAGCGTGTGATGACGGAGGGTAAGCGGCGCAAGGGCCTGATGGCCGCGTCCGCACTGCTCGGCGGGGTGCTGGTGCTCACCGGCTGTTCCGGCGGCGACAAGGCGTCCGCCGGTCACGGCGGCACCGACGCCTCGGCCAAGGTCGACGAGGCGGCAGCCCAGAAGTCGTCCGAGGCGCAGATCACGATCACACCGAAGGACGGCTCGGACAACGCCTCCATCAACAACTCCGCGACCGTCGCGGTGAGCAAGGGCACGCTCACGAGCGTGACGATGACGTCCACCGACGGCAAGCAGGTCGCCGGCCAGCTGTCCGCGGACAAGACGAGCTGGAAGCCGAGCGTCCAGCTGCAGCGGTCGACCACCTACAAGGTGGCGGCGGAGGCCACCGACAAGGACGGCCGGGTCGCGCACGAGAACGCCTCCTTCACCACCGTCTCCCCGGCCAACAGCTTCATAGCCAACTTCACGCCCGAGGACGGCGCCACGGTCGGCGTCGGCATGCCGGTGTCGATCAACTTCAACAAGGCGATCACCAACAAGGCGGCCGTCCAGAAGGGCATCAAGGTCACCTCCAGCAGCGGCCAGGACGTCGCCTGCCACTGGTTCAACGCCAACCGCATGGACTGCCGCCCCGAGCAGTACTGGCGGGGCGGCTCCACCGTCACCCTCAAGCTCGCCCTGGACGGCGTCGAGGGCGCGCCCGGTGTCATGGGCGTGCAGCAGAAGACGATCTCCTTCCACATCGGCCGCAACCAGGTCTCCTACGCCGACGCGAAGACCAAGCAGATGAAGGTCACGCAGGACGGCAAGGTCGTCAAGACCATCCCGATCTCCGCCGGCGCGCCCGATCACAAGACGTACGAGGGTCAGATGGTGATCTCCGAGAAGTTCAAGGAGACCCGGATGAACGGCGCGACGGTCGGCTTCACCGACGACGACGGCAAGGGCGAGTACGACATCAAGGACGTGCCGCACGCCATGCGCCTGTCGAGCTCCGGCACCTTCATCCACGGCAACTACTGGGGCGCGAAGTCCATCTTCGGCTCGGTCAACACCAGCCACGGCTGCGTCGGCCTGTCCGACACGAAGGGCGCGAACGACCCGTCGACCCCGGCCGCGTGGTTCTACACCCACTCGCTCGTCGGTGACGTCGTCGTCGTCCAGAACACCGGCGACAAGACGGTCGCCCCGGACAACGGCCTCAACGGCTGGAACATGAGCTGGTCCGCGTGGAAGGCCGGCTCGGCGCTCTGAGCCCCGCCCGACGCGACACGTAGGCGGTCGGTCCCCGGAGAAACCCGGGGGACGACCGCCTTTGTGCTCCCGTACGCTGCCGCGCATGATCCGCCTGGAACGCCTCCGCCCCGACCACGCGGACGCGCTGCTGTCCTTCGAACGCGCCAACCGCGCCTACTTCGCCCGTACGATCCCCGACCGCGGCGACGCGTACTTCGCCGACTTCCCGGCCCGCCACGCGGCGCTCCTGGCCGAACAGGAGGCGGGCATCTGCCACTTCCACGTGATCCTCGACGCCGAGGGAACCCTCGCCGGCCGCATCAACCTGCTGGACGCGGACGCGGGCACCGCCGAACTCGGCTACCGCGTCGGCGAACGCTTCACGGGCCGCGGGGTGGCCAAGGCGGCGGTACGTCAGGTGTGCCGCCTGGCGACCGACGCGTACGGCCTGTCGACCCTGACGGCCCGGACCACCCTGGACAACGCGGCGTCCATGGCGGTCCTGGCCGGGACGGGCTTCACGACGGTGGGGGAAACGGTCGTCGGCGGACGGCCAGGGCTGCGCTACGCACGCCGGCTCACCTGACGCGCGTGATTTTTCGGCAAGGTCGGGCAGCAGAGTGGGGTCGCCGATGCCGTGGGCGGGCTGAGTCTGCAAGTGCTCAAGGTCAGCGGGCAGTTCAGCCGGGGGCCGTTCCAGCAGGACGGGAACGGGGGCGGCCCCCGCGGGTACGGGCTGGGCGGCGGGGAAGTCAAGGGCGGGGGCGCCGGCTTCGACGTCAACTCCTACTCCGTCTACGGCACCGACGTCACCAAGCCCGCCCTCGGGCCGCTGACCTCGTCGAAGATCAGCAGTGGGCGGACCTTCAGGACCTCGGAGAGCAACGCCGCCGTCGCCGTCGTCGACTCCGGGTACGCCAAGGAGAAGAAACTCGCCGTCGGGTCCGGCGTGGCCGGCGGGCTGATCGCCGGGGCGTTCGGCGGCTGGCGGGCCTCACGGCTGCGCCCGGCGGACGCCCTGCGCCGCGTCGAACAGACAGCCCGTCCACCCGACCCAGGGGGAACCCCAAGTAGGAACTCAACGGCGTCACCAAGCGCTACACCCGTGGCAAGGACACCGTCCACGCCCTCGACGACGTCGACCTCACCCTCCACGACGGCGACCGGCTCGTCATCCAGGGCCCGACCGGCGGCGGCAAGTCCACGCTGCTGCAGATGCTCGGCGGACTGGACCGGCCGACCTCCGGCGACGTCGTCCTCGACGGTGCCGATCTGGCCAAGTTGCCGGAGGCCCGCCTCACCCGGGTGCGCAGCGAGACCATCGGTTTCGTCTTCCCGTCCTTCGGCCTCATCCCCACGCTGACCGCGCAGGAGAACGTCGAGACCGCCCTCGTGCCCCTCGGGGTGAAGGCCAGGGAACGGCGTGAGCGGGCCGCCGAGGCGCTCGCCTCCGTGGGGCTCGGGGAGCGGCTCGGGCATCTGCCCGGCGAGATGTCCGGCGGCCGGCAGCAGCGCGTCGCCATCGCCCGGGCGCTGGTCAAGCGGCCGAAGGTGCTGCTCGCGGACGAGCCCACCGGCAACCTCGACGAGAGCATGCGCGACGAGGTGATGGACGTGCTGGAGCGCATGTGGAAGAAGCACGGACTGACCTTCGTGATGGTCACTCACGACTCCGCCCTCGCACGGAAGGCCCCCCGTGCCGCGACCCTCCGCAAGGGGCGGATCACCGTGACGGAAAACGTCAACTCATGACGCAGGGCCCCATTGAGGCACTGATCACCCCTCGGCATACTGCGTCCCCCGGGGGGTTGACGTGCAGACGCACGAGACTGCCCCCGGCCGGGTGACAGGGGAAATCGCCCGGTATCAGCAAGGGGGAGTTTTGCGCACACAAGTGAAAAGAGCGGGCGCGGCCGGTGTCGCCGCCGCGGCCGCTGTGGCGCTCGCCGCGGGTATGACCAGCCCGGCGGCGGCCGCCCGGCCCGAGCAGCGCGCGACCGGCGCTGCCCAGGTCCAGCCGTCCCTCAAGGCAAAGCACCGCATCACCCTCATCACCGGTGACCGCGTCGCCGTCGACGCCAAGGGCCGCGTCGTCGGCCTGGAGCGGGCCGAGGGCCGCGGGAACGTACCCGTCCAGATCCGCACCGTCCACGGGCACACCGTCGTGCTGCCCGCCGACGCCGCCCGCATGGTCGCCACCGGCGTGGTCGACCAACGTCTGTTCGACATCACCGAGCTGACCAGGTCGGCCACCCTGAAAGCCCAGAAGAACGGGCTGAAGGTCATCGTCGGCTACCGGGGCGCCGCCGCCACCGCCCGCGCGGAGGTACGCCAGGCCGGCACCCTGCGCCGCACCCTGACGTCCCTCGACGCCGACGCCGTGCAGACCCCGCAGGCCGACGCGCCCGCACTGTGGGACGCGGTCACCAACGGCGACCGCACCGCCTCCGGTGTCGCGCACGTCTGGCTCGACGGCGTCCGCACGGCCAGCCTCGACACGTCGGTGCCGCAGATCGGCGCACCGGCGGCGTGGGCCGCCGGATACACCGGTAAAGGTGTGAAGATCGCCGTCCTGGACACGGGAGTCGACGCCTCCCACCCCGATCTGAAGAGCCAGGTCGTCGCGGCGAAGAACTTCTCCGCCGCCAAGGACGCCACCGACCACTTCGGCCACGGCACGCACGTCGCGTCCATCGCCGCCGGCACCGGCGCCAAGTCCAAGGGCACGTTCAAGGGCGTCGCGCCCGGCGCGCGCATCCTCAACGGCAAGGTCCTCGACGACAACGGCTCCGGTGACGACTCCGGCATCCTCGCCGGCATGGAGTGGGCGGCCCAGCAGGGCGCCGACGTCGTCAACCTCAGCCTCGGCGGCTACGACACGCCCGACATCGACCCGCTCGAGGCCGAGGTCGACAAGCTGTCCGCCGACAAGGGCATCCTGTTCGCGATCGCCGCGGGCAATGAGGGCCCGGAGTCCGTCGGTTCGCCGGGCAGCGCGGACGCCGCGCTCACCGTCGGCGCCGTCGACGGCAAGGACAAGCTCGCCGACTTCTCCTCCACCGGCCCGCGCGTCGGCGACGGCGCCATCAAGCCGGACGTGACCGCGCCGGGCGTCGACATCACCGCCGCCGCGGCCAAGGGCAGCGTCATCGACCGGGAGGTCGGCGAGAACCCGGCCGGCTACCTGACCATCTCGGGTACGTCGATGGCGACCCCGCACGTCGCGGGCGCCGCCGCGCTGCTGAAGCAGGAGCACCCCGACTGGGGGTACGCCGAGCTCAAGGGGGCGCTGACCGGTTCCGCCAAGGGCGGCGCGTACACGCCGTTCCAGCAGGGCAGCGGCCGTATCGCCGTGGACCGGGCCATCAAGCAGGCCGTCGTCGCCGACCCGGTGTCGGTGAGCTTCGGCACCCAGGCCTGGCCGCACACCGACGACAAGCCGGTCACCAAGCAGCTGACGTACCGCAACCTCGGCAAGAGCGACGTCACGCTGAAGCTGACCGCGTCCGCCACCGACCCCAAGGGCAAGGCGGCACCGGCCGGCTTCTTCCGGCTCGGCGCGGGCAGCGTCACCGTCCCCGCGGGCGGCAAGGTGTCGGTGCCTCTCACCGTCGACACCAAGCTGGGCGGCACCCTCGACGGCGCCTACTCGGCGTACGTGACCGCGAGCGGCGGCGGGCAGAACGTGCGGACCGCAGCGGCCGTACAGCGCGAGATCGAGTCGTACGACGTCACGGTCAGGCACATCGGCCGGGACGGCAAGCCGACCGCCGGCTACCTCACCGACCTGTTCGGCTACACCGGCCTGGCCCAGGGCCGGCACTACCAGTCCCCGGTCGTCGCCTCCGGCACCACCACGCTGCGCGTGCCCAAGGGCACCTACCTGCTGGACGCCTGGATCGCCAAGGACTTCAGCGAGTTCAAGGGCGGCATCGACTGGCTGGTCCAGCCCAGGCTGGACGTCACGAAGAACCTGACGGTCACGCTCGACGCCCGCGCCGCCAAGAAGGCGGACATCACCGTCCCGGACCGCACGGCCAAGCCGCTGTCCGCGACGATCGACTACGCCTACGACGCCGCCGGCGTCCTCGCCGGGTTCAGCCGGACCTCCTTCGCCGGCGTGCGGATGGCCGCGCTCGGCCCGGACGTCACCGGTCTCACGCAGACCTGGAGCGGCCAGTGGACCAAGGGCGCCACGGCCGAGTACGACGTGGCCACCAGCGCCAAGGTCAAGCGCGTCCAGGGCGGCAAGGTCCGCCACTTCACGGCCCGCGAACTCACCACCGTACGGGCCGGACTCGGTGCGTCCGCCCCCGGCAAGACCGGCGGTGTGACCGCGCTCGGCTTCCTGGCCGACGACGTCGCCGTCGGGGCGCCGGTGCCGCAGAAGCTGCCGGGCACGCGGACGCTGTACCTGTCGACGGCCGACAAGATCCAGTGGACGTTCGACTTCGAGCAGTACGCGGGCAAGGACGCCGACGGCCTCCCGGTCGTGGACGCCGCCTACAGCCTCGGCAACCCGCAGACCCTCGCCGCGGGCAAGGCGTACGCGAAGACCTTCAACACCGCGGTCTTCGCCCCGCACGTCGACGCCGACTACGGCGTCTTCCGCGAGGGCGACACCCTCTACGGCATGCTGCCGCTGTTCGCCGACGGCAGCGCGCACGCCGGGTCGTCGGCCGTCACCAAGGCGACGACCACGCTGTACCGCAACGGCAAGAAGGTCGGCTCCAGCCAGGACCCGCTCACCGGTGACGGCGAGTTCACGGTCCCGGCGGGCGACGCGGCGTACCGGCTGTCCACGTCGGTGAGCCGCAGCGGCAAGGTCGCGGGGGTGTCCACCCGGATCGACGCCAGCTGGACCTTCCGCTCCGCGAAGCCGGCGTCCGGCCGGCAGGCCAGGCTGCCCGTCTCCACGGTCCGCTTCAACGCCGCGACGACGCTGGACAGCAAGGTCGCCGCGGGACGCACGGCCACCTTCCCGGTCGTCGTGGAGGGCGCGGCCGCCGGCCGCAACCTGAAGTCCCTGACCGTGTGGGCGTCCTACGACGGCGGCAAGACCTGGAAGAAGGTCCAGGTGAAGAAGGGCAAGGTCACCCTGAAGAACCCGGCGGCGGGCAAGTCCGTCTCCTTCCGCGCCGCCGTCAGCGACAAGAAGGGCGACACGGCGACGATCACGGTCCTCAATGCCTACTACGGCAAGTGAAAGGCGCACCACGGCAGGTGAGCCGGCTGCGCTGAACGCCGGTTGCCGAACACGCCGCCCGCCGGAGGGAGTTCCTCCGGCGGGCGGTGGTCTGCCCGGAGCCGGACCGCGGCCGTTAGGGTCCCCGTATGACCGCCGCCGTGACCGCCATGATCACCGCAGTCGTCGGAGTCCTCGGGACCCTCTTCGCGCCCGTGCTCACCCAGCGGATCACCGCCCGGCAGCGCGCCGCGGAGAGCACCGCCGAGGAGCAGCGCCGGCGCTTCGAGGAGCGCAGGACGGCGTACACGGCGATGAACCGGGCCTCACGGCAGTTCCACACCCTCCTCAAGGACGCCCTGCACCGCCTCCGCGACGGCGTCTACGACGACCAGGAGCGCGAGCGTCTGGAGGAGGCCCGCCGGGACTACCGCGACCGGTACGCCGAGGCGCAGATGCTGGTGCCCGAGCGGATCCTGGAGGCGTCACGGGCCGTGAACACGGTCCTCGCCGGGACGGACGCGGTCGTCAAGCGACTGGACAGGGGCCTGGCGCGGGACGGGGAGAGCGCCGAACAGGCCCTGCTCGCCCTGAAGGAGGCCGAGCCCCGGCTGACGGCGATGCGGCGGGTCATGCGGGAGGACCTGGGAGTGGCCGGCTGACGGGAGGCTGGCCGGTGTCAGCCGTGCTGCGTCGTCGACTCCGTGCCCGCGCGGGTCGCGTCCGTGCCCCAGCTGGCCAGCAGCCGCAGTGATTCCGCCGACGGGGAGCCCGGCTCGGCGTGGTACGTGATCAGGGACTGCTCGCTGCCGTCGGTCAGCCGGAACGACTCGAACTGCAGGGCCAGATCGCCCACCAGCGGGTGGTGCAGATGCTTGACGCCGTGGGTCTTGTCCTTCACGTCGTGCGTCGCCCACAGCCGGCGGAAGTCCTCGCTCTTCACGGACAACTCGCCCACCAGCGCCGACAGCCGCGGATCGTCCGGGTAACAGCCGGCGTCCATGCGCAGCGCGCACACGATGTCGATCGCCTTCTGCTCCCAGTCCACGAACAGCTCCCGGTACTCCGGACGCAGGAACGTCAGCCGCGCCCAGTTCCGCTCCGCCGCCGGCAGTTCCGCCCAGTCCCCGAACAGGGCTGCGGCCATGGAGTTCCAGGCCAGGATCTCCGCGCGCCGCCCCACGACGTACGCCGGGACGCCGTCCATCACCTCCAGCAGCTGCCGCAGCGCCGAGCGCACCTGCTGCGGGCGCGCCGCCGGCTTCTTCTTGTGCCGCTTGGGCTTGGCCAGGTGCGTGAGGTGCGCGTGCTCGGCGTCCGAGAGCCGCAGCGCACGGGCGATGGAGTCCAGCACCTCCGCCGACACGTTCCGCCCGTTGCCCTGCTCCAGCCGCGTGTAGTACGCCACCGACACCCCGGCCAGCTGCGCCAGCTCCTCGCGCCGCAGCCCCGGCACCCTGCGGTGCCGGCCGTAGTCCGCCAGGCCCACGTCGGACGGCTTCAGCCGGGCCCGGCGGGTGCGCAGGAACTCGCTCAGCTCGGCGCGGCGGTCGAGCGGGGCGCCGGCGCCGCTCTCCGGCTCGCCGAAGGCCTCGGGCGCCGGTTCGGGGTGTACGTCCATGCCCTCAAGTATTCCGGGTCGTACGCATACGAGCCTGACCCCGCCAGTGGTAGGCACAGCGTGCGTACGCAAAGCCGTGACCTGGGTGGATGCGTGCGGATCGGGCAGGCTGGTCTCCGTGCCCGGCCGGAAGGCAGGCCGGGCGCGGACGTTTCTTGGCAAGGAGAACCCCGGCATGACCACCCCTGTCGCCGCGTACGCCGCACCCGCCCCCAAGGCGCCGCTGGAGCGCACCACCATCGAGCGCCGCGCGGTCGGTGAGCACGACGTCCTGATCGACATCAAGTACGCCGGTATCTGCCACTCCGACATCCACCAGGCCCGCGAGGGCTGGGGCAGGCCATCTTCCCGATGGTCCCCGGCCACGAGATCGCCGGCGTCGTCGCGGAGGTCGGCTCCGGTGTGACGAAGTACAAGGCCGGCGACCGCGTGGGCGTCGGCTGCATGGTCGACTCCTGCCGCGAGTGCGAGAACTGCAAGGCCGGCCAGGAGCAGTACTGCACCGGCGGCGGCATGATCGGCACGTACAACGCGATCGGCAAGGACGGCGAGCCCACCTACGGCGGCTACGCCCAGAAGATCGTCGTCGACGAGAACTACGTCGTCCGTATCCCCGACGGCCTGTCCCTCGACGTCGCCGCGCCGCTGCTGTGCGCGGGCATCACCCTGTACTCCCCGCTCAAGCACTGGGGCGCCGGCCCTGGCAAGAAGGTCGCCGTCCTCGGCATGGGCGGCCTCGGTCACATGGGCGTGAAGATCGCGCACGCGCTGGGCGCCGAGGTGACCGTGCTGTCGCAGTCCCTGCGCAAGAAGGACGACGGGTTGCGGCTGGGCGCCGACCACTACTACGCGACCAGCGACCCGAAGACGTTCGAGGAACTGGCGGGCACCTTCGACCTGATCGTGTCGACGGTTTCGGCGCCGCTGGACTTCAACGCCTATCTGTCCCTGCTGAAGATCGACGGCGCCCTGGTGAACGTCGGCGCGCCGGAGGAGCCGATCTCGCTCAACCTCTTCTCGGTGATCGGCGGCCGCAAGACGCTCGCCGGTTCCATGATCGGCGGTATCGCGGAGACCCAGGAGATGCTGGACTTCTGCGCCGAGCACGGCTTCGGCGCCGAGATCGAGCTGATCCGCGCCGACCAGATCAACGAGGCGTACGAGCGGGTGCTGAACAGCGATGTGCGGTACCGGTTCGTGATCGACACGGCGACGATCTGACGTCTTCCGTCCGAGGGCCCCGGGGTGCTGTGCGCCCCGGGGCCCCGGCATGGAATCGCGTGGCGCCCTCATGCGTTGACCGGGTGGGCAGGACGACGAGTTTTGGAGGGTCGCAATGGCTGAGCAGACGCAGAGGGCCGTGCTGGCGGGCGGTTGTTTCTGGGGCATGCAGGAACTGGTCCGGCGCCTGCCGGGCGTGACGGCGACCCGGGTCGGATACACCGGGGGTGACGTGCCGAACGCGACGTACCGCAACCATGGCACGCACGCGGAGGCCATCGAGATCCTCTTCGACCCGGAGAAGACCGACTACCGCGCCATCCTGGAGTTCTTCTTCCAGATCCACGACCCGAGCACGAAGAACCGCCAGGGCAATGACATCGGCCTCAGCTACCGCTCGGCGATCTACTACGTGGACGACGAGCAGAAGCGGATCGCCGAGGACACGATCGCGGATGTGGACGCCTCCGGCCTGTGGCCCGGCAAGGTCGTCACCGAGGTGGAGCCGGTCGGCCCGTTCTGGGAGGCCGAGCCGGAGCACCAGGACTACCTGCAGCGTTACCCGGAGGGTTACACCTGCCACTTCCCGCGCCCGGGATGGCGGCTGCCCACCCGCGCGCAGGGCTGACCGCGAGGGGCGGGAAGGAGACGGGGGCTGACGTTCGGGTGAGGTTCGGCCCCCGCGCCCGGTGCGGCAGGCGGCGTGCCCTGCCCCGGGTCTGCGCGGGCGGCCCCGTGGCCGTCCGCTCAGTGCGGCAGCGTCGCCGGGCTGCCGCCGTTCGCCTCGTAGCCGGCCACCGCGAGCGCCCGGTAGACCGCGAACTCGGCGGCCGGGTCGGGTGACAGCGTCCACGGCAGCGCACCGACATGGCCGTCGACGTGCACCAGCTGGTTCATGGCCTCCGCCCAGCGCTCGGCCCGTACCAGGAAGAACACCAGCAGGTGACGCACGTGCGCCAGCATCGGATCGCTGTGACGGGCCGCGTGCACCGCGTGCAGCGCGCCGTGGATCGCCCTGGTGACGACCTCGCTCTGGTAGAAGCTGCGGACCAGGTTCACCTCCGGCAGGTGCTCGAACACCGCGAACAGCGGCATCGCCGCCAGCAGGGAGCCCTGTGGCGCCCGCGCGGCCGCCGCCTCCGCGAACTGGTAGGCCAGCTCACGCGAGCCGTGCCACTTCTCGCACCAGTAGTGCAGGGCGGCCAGGTGCGCGCCCATGTGGTTCGGCGCGCGGTCCAGGATTTTCAGCCACAGCTGCTCGAACTCCTCGCGCGGATACGCCAGTCCGCGCGCCACGGAGAGCTCGACGATGTACGGGATCGGGTCGCCCGGCGCCAGCAGCGCCGCCTCCCCGCACGCCACCTTCGCCTCCTCCATGATGATCCGGAAGTCGTCGGTGCCCGGCGTCGACGTCCGCCACGCCTGCTGCACCAGGAACTCCGCGTGCACCGCCGCGCCGCCCGCGTCCTTGGGCTGCTCGGCCCGCCACACCCGCAGCCACTGGCCGCCCGGGATCTCCCCGACCCCGCCCGGCCGCCGCTGCAGCTCCAGCGCGGCAGCGCCCGCGAACGCCTGCACCCGCTGCCAGCGCAGCTCACCCTGCGTCTCCGTGCCCGCCAGCAGCTGCGCCGCCGCCTTGTACTCCTGCGTGTGCTGCACCACGTCCAGTACGTCCAGCAGGTCCTGGTCGGCGCCAGGCATGCGGATGTCCAGCTCCTCCTCGCGCACGAAGCCGTAGTCCGCGGGGTCCGCCGCGTCCGGGTGGCCGGGCGGGACCTGCTCGATCATGCTCCGCCGACGCCTCAGCACCGGCAGCAGCACGACGGACAGCATGGCCGCGGCCATCAGGGCCCAGAGAATCTCCATGGCTCCAGCGAACCAGACCGCGCCGACAATTGGCCAACCCGTTCGACGGGCCTGTGGAAAACTCCCCGGGCGGGCACCGCGGCCGCCGCCGGGGCGTCATTCGGCCACCGCGCGCACTACGCTCGGTGCCCATGAGCGACAGGCACATCAGTCAGCACTTCGAGACCCTCGCGATCCACGCGGGCAACACCGCGGATCCCCTCACCGGCGCGGTCGTCCCGCCGATCTACCAGGTCTCGACCTACAAGCAGGACGGCGTCGGAGGCCTGCGCGGCGGTTACGAGTACAGCCGCAGCGCCAACCCCACCCGCACCGCCCTCGAGGAGAACCTCGCCGCCCTGGAGGGCGGCCGCCGCGGCCTCGCGTTCGCGTCCGGACTGGCGGCCGAGGACTGCCTGCTGCGTACGCTGCTCAGCCCCGGCGACCACGTCGTCATCCCCAACGACGCCTACGGCGGCACGTTCCGCCTCTTCGCCAAGGTCGTCTCCCGCTGGGGCATCGAGTGGTCGGTCGCCGACACCAGCGACCCGGCCGCGGTGCGCGCCGCGATCACCCCGAAGACCAAGGTCGTGTGGGTCGAGACGCCGTCCAATCCGCTGCTCGGCATCACCGACATCGCCGCCGTCGCCCAGGTCGCCCGGGACGCCGGCGCGAAGCTCGTCGTCGACAACACCTTCGCCACGCCCTACCTTCAGCAGCCGCTGTCGCTCGGCGCGGACGTCGTCGTCCACTCGCTCACCAAGTACATGGGCGGGCACTCGGACGTGGTCGGCGGCGCGCTGATCGTGAGCGACCAGGGGCTCGGCGAGGAACTCGCCTACCACCAGAACGCCATGGGCGCGGTCGCCGGGCCGTTCGACTCCTGGCTGGTGCTGCGCGGCACCAAGACGCTCGCGGTGCGCATGGACCGGCACAGCTCCAACGCGTCGAAGGTCGCCGAGATGCTCACCCGGCACGCGCGCGTGACGAAGGTGCTCTACCCGGGCCTGGAGGACCACCCCGGGCACGAGGTCGCCGCCAAGCAGATGAAGGCGTTCGGCGGCATGATCTCCTTCCGTGTCGAGGGCGGCGAGGAGGCGGCCGTCGAGGTGTGCAACCGCGCGAAGGTGTTCACGCTCGGCGAGTCCCTCGGTGGCGTCGAGTCGCTCATCGAGCACCCCGGCCGGATGACCCACGCCTCCGCGGCCGGCTCCGCGCTCGAGGTGCCGGGCGACCTGGTGCGCCTGTCCGTCGGCATCGAGAACGCCGACGATCTGCTGGAGGACCTGCAGCAGGCGCTCGGCTAGACCGCCGGGAAGCCGTGGGCGTGCCCGGCCGGTCGAGCGGATCGGCCGGGCCGTTCACCAGTCGGTCAGGGGCGGGGTGGTGTCGGACGGCGGCTCCGCCCACGGCTGTACCGTCAGCGCCCAGACGGTGAACGCCACGGCGGCCAGGGCCAGCAGCAGCCACATCAGCCGGCGCGCCGTCGTACGGCGGTGCAGCATGCGCGTCCCACGGCGCACCGCCTCCCCGTACAGCTCCGGCGGCACCCGCACCGACGTCTGCTCCATGATCCGCCGGACCTCCGCCTCCCGCTCCGGCCGGTTCACGTCCGCCGCCCGGTCATGACGGCGCCACCTTCGCCGCGACGGGAGCCGGGGCCGGGCCCGGCGGCGGGTGCAGCAGTGCCGTCATAGCGCGGTGGGACAGGGCACGCACCCGGTCCACGGGGAAACCGAGCAGCGCCGCGATCTGCTCCTCACCGACGCCTTCGAACAGCCGCAGCACCAGGACCAGCCGCTCCTGAGGGGAGAGGCGGCCCAGCGCGGCACCGGGGCGGGCCGGGGTGCGGTCGAGGAGGCCGCCGTAGTGGTGCCAGGCGCCGTGGGCGAAGCGGGTGGCCAGATACTGGCGGGCGCGGTCGTAGGGGTCCTCGCCGCGCAGGGTGTCCCAGCAGGCGTACGTGTGCGCGAGCGCCAGGGTGAGCAGGCGCCGGGCGCGCGGGTTGTCGCCCGGTGGTTCGGCGGTCAGCAGGGTGGCGGCGTGCAGCAGCCGCCCGGCCGCCCCCGCCGCGAACGCCTCGAACTCCTGGGCCCGCCCGGCACCCTGCGACGCATGCCGTTCCCGCACAGCGCCTCCCCCTGAGGGCGTCCGAAAAGAAGCCGATCCCGGGGCCGTACCGGCGCGGGGACCCGGTCTCATATGAGGCCAGGCGCGCCCTTTCGGTCAAGAGCCGCGCACGTGTTCGTCGCGGTGCACGCGCGTGGCGATGCGGAGCGGGCACGCGCGTGGACGTGCGCGTGCGCGACCTTGTGCGGCCCGGCCGGCGGGACGCCGGGGCGGCCGCCCGGCCGTCAGGAGGCCGGCGCGGTCTCGGTCTGGAGCATGCCCTGGGCCGCCGTGCGGGCGGAGAGGGCACCGTTGAAGCGCGTCAGGAGCGCGCAGAACGTCTCCCGCTCCTCCGGCGCCCAGTCCTGGGTCAGCTCGGCCATCAGCTGACGCCGGGAGGAGCGCACCTCCTCGAGCCGGGTCTGCCCGCGCGGGGAGAGCTGGAGGACGACCGCCCGGCCGTCCTCGGGGTGCGAGGTCCGCTTGACGAGGCCGGTGTCGACGAGCGGCGCGACCTGGCGGGTGACCGTGGAGGAGTCGATCCCCATGCTCGCCGCGAGCGCCTTGACGCCCATCGGGCCTTCCTTGTCGAGCCGGTTGAGCAGCAGATACGCCGCGCGGTCCATGGAGTTGCGCACCTGCCCGACCCCGCCGAGCCGGGTCTGTTCGGCGCGGCGGGCGAACACCGCCACCTCGTGCTGGAGGGTGTCGAGGAGACCGGGGTCACCGACGGTCGTCATGTCCATCGACATTTCTGGTGTTGTGGGCATGGCCGGGGGCTCGCTTCATGGAGGGCTGCTGGGTTGGGGGACAGGGTACGCGGCCCGGCCCCGGGGCGTACCGACGCTGCGCGATCCGGGTCTCGGAGGTTGGTCACAGCCGCGGCACGCACGCGTGAACTGCGAGACTTGAGAGATGAACCACCGCACGACCACCACCCTGCCGCCGGTCACCCTCGACGATGTCCGCGGGGCCCGGAAGATGCTCACCGGGGTCGCGCGCGTGACCGCGATGGAGGGCAGCCGCCGCCTGTCGCAGCTGGTGGGCGCGCCGGTGCACCTCAAGTGCGAGAACCTGCAGCGGACCGGATCGTTCAAGCTGCGCGGCGCCTATGCACGGATCGCCGGGCTGCTGCCGGAGGAGCGGGCCACCGGCGTGGTCGCCGCGAGCGCGGGCAACCACGCGCAGGGCGTGGCGCTCGCGTCGTCGCTGCTCGGGGTGCGCTCGACGGTGTTCATGCCGAAGGGCGCCCCGCTGCCGAAGATCAGCGCCACCGAGGACTACGGCGCCGAGGTGCGCCTGCACGGCCACGTGGTCGACGAGACGCTGGCCGCCGCTCAGGAGTACGCGGACCGGACCGGCGCGGTGTTCATCCACCCCTTCGACCACCCCGACATCATCGCCGGTCAGGGCACGGTCGGCCTGGAGATCCTGGAGCAGTGCCCGGAGGTCCGCACCATCGTCGTCGGGATCGGTGGCGGTGGGCTTGCGGCCGGGATCGCGGTCGCGGTGAAGTCGCTGCGGCCGGACGTGCGGGTCGTCGGGGTGCAGGCGGAGGGCGCCGCCGCGTATGTGCCGTCCCTGGCGGCGGGGCGGCCGGTCGCGGTCGAGCACCCGGCGACGATGGCCGACGGCATCCGGGTCGGGCGGCCCGGTGACGTGCCGTTCGGGATCGTCGAGGAACTGGTCGACGAGGTCCGCACGGTCAGCGAGGACGAGCTGTCCACCGCGCTGCTGCTGTGCCTGGAACGGGCCAAGCTGGTGGTCGAGCCGGCCGGCGCCAGCCCGGTCGCGGCGCTGCTGAGCGACCCGCACGCCTTCGAGGGCCCGGTGGTGGCGGTGCTGTCCGGCGGCAACGTCGACCCGCTGCTGATGCAGCGCATCCTGCGCCACGGCCTGTCCGCGCAGGGCCGCTACCTGGCCGTGCGGGTACGTCTGACGGACCGGCCCGGTGCGCTCGCGGCGCTGCTCGGGGTGCTGTCGGCGGTCGACGCCAACGTCCTCGACGTGAGCCATGTACGCACCGATCCCCGGCTCGGGCTCACGGAGGCGGAGGTCGAGCTGCACCTGGAGACCAAGGGCCCGGCGCACTGCGCCGAGGTCGGCCAGGCCCTGGGCGGGGCGGGCTACACGGTCATCGGCTGAGGGCTTTCCGGGGCCTCGCCCCGGAAAACCGCAGGCAGAAACCCACGGCGTCACTCGTTCGGGGAAACCCATTGAGAGACGCGATACATCGCGTTATGGTGTGGCTCGCACGACAGGCCGCCGTCGGCCTCATCCGCCCGGATCTGCCCGGCGGTGCCAGGCGGCGCAAGGCGGAACAAACCACCCGAATCTAGGCTTTCCCAAGAATCCCCAATGACGTGGAGACCCATATGCCAGGCGCCATCTACGCCGAAGGGCTGGTCAAGACCTTCGGTGACGTAAAGGCTCTGGACGGCGTCGACCTCGACGTCCCGGAGGGCACCGTCCTCGGCCTGCTCGGGCCGAACGGCGCGGGCAAGACCACCGCGGTCCGCTGCCTGACCACCCTGCTGCGCCCCGACCGCGGCCGGGCCGTCGTCGCCGGCGTCGACGTGCTCAAGCACCCCAACGACGTGCGGCGCTCCATCGGCCTGTCCGGTCAGTTCGCCGCGGTCGACGAGTATCTGACCGGCCGCGAGAACCTCCAGATGGTCGGACAGCTCTACCAGATGAAGGCCAGGGCGGCGAAGGCCCGGGCCGTGGAGCTGCTGGAGCAGTTCGACCTGACGGACGCCGCCGACCGCCCCACCAAGACGTACTCGGGCGGCATGCGCCGCCGCCTCGACCTGGCCGCCGCGCTCGTCGTCTCCCCGCCGGTGATGTTCATGGACGAGCCGACCACCGGCCTCGATCCTCGCAACCGCCAGATGCTGTGGGAGGTCATCAAACAGCTCGTCTCCGGCGGTACGACCCTGCTGCTGACCACGCAGTACCTGGAGGAGGCCGACCACCTCGCCCACGACATCGCGGTCGTCGACCACGGCCGGGTCATCGCCCGCGGCACCTCCGACCAGCTCAAGGCGCGCACCGGCGGCGAGCGCGTGGAGGTCGTGGTGCACGAGCGGGAGCACATACCCGTCGCCGCCGAGGTGCTGCGCGGCTTCGGCAAGGGCGACACCGCGGTCGAGGAGCACACCCGCAAGCTGACCGTGCCCGTCGCCGGCGGCGCCAAGCTGCTCGCCGAGGTGATCCGCGAACTCGACGCCCGCGGCATCGAGATCGACGACATCGGCCTGCGCCGGCCCACGCTCGACGACGTCTTCCTGTCCCTGACCGGTCACGCCGCCGAGAACAAGGAAGACAAGACGGACCAGGAGGCCGTGAAGTGAGTGCCCTCACCGACACCGCCCGGGTGGCCCCGTCGGGCAACCCGGTCAGCCAGTCCGTCCGCGACTCGCTGGTCCTCGCCAAACGGAACCTGATCCGGATGTCCCGGATCCCCGAGATGCTGATCTACGGACTGATCCAGCCGATCATGTTCGTGGTGCTGTTCACCTACGTCTTCGGCGGTTCCATGCAGATCGGCGGCAGCACCAGCGCCACCGACTACAAGAACTTCCTGATGGCCGGCATCTTCGCGCAGACCGTCACCTTCGCCACCGCCAGCTCCGGCGCCGGTATCGCCGACGACATGCACAAGGGGCTCATCGACCGCTTCCGTTCCCTGCCCATGGCGCGCGGCGCGGTGCTCACGGGACGTACGCTCGCCGACCTGGTGCAGACGGCCCTGACGCTGGTCGTGCTCGCGGTGGTCGCGCTGCTGGTCGGCTGGCGCGTCGGGTCGGACGGCGACACCAACGCGGCCAAGGTCCTCGCCGCGTTCCTGCTGCTGCTCCTGCTCGGTTACGCCTTCACCTGGATCGGCGCGCTGATCGGGCTGTCCGTGCGCACCCCCGAGGCGGCCACCTCCGGCGGGCTGATCTGGCTCTTCCCGGTCACGTTCATCTCGAACGCGTTCGTGGACACCAGTCACATGACGCCGTGGCTGCGGCACATAGCGGAGTGGAACCCGTTCAGCGCCACCGTACAAGCCTGCCGTGTGCTGTTCGCCAACCCCGGACAGTCGCAGTCCGGCGCCTGGCCGATGCAGCACCCGGTGTGGGCGTCGCTGATCTACTCGGTCCTGATCATCGTCATCTTCCGCACACTCGCGGTCCGCAAGTACCGCTCGGCCACGGCCTGACCCCGTACGGCGAAGAAGCCCCGGTACGGCGGAGCCCCCGGTGTCGCGTGGACGCCGGGGGCTCTCGGTACAGCCGGTGGAGCCGGTCAGCCGTTGTACGGCTCGGCCTTCAGGATGCGGACCGAGGCCTTCTTGCCGTTGGGCAGCTCGTACTCCGCGTCGTCGCCGACCTTGTGGCCGAGGACGCCCGTGCCGAGCGGGGACTGCGGCGAGTAGGTCTCGATGTCGGAGCTGGCGTACTCGCGGGAGGCGAGCAGGAAGGTCAGCGTGTCGTCCTCGTCACCGTCGAAGGCGATCGTCACGACCATGCCCGGCGCGACCGCGCCGTTGGAGGCCGGCGCCTCGCCGACCTTGGCGTTCTCGAGGAGCTGGGTCAGCTGCCGCACGCGGAGCTCCTGCTTGCCCTGCTCCTCCTTGGCCGCGTGGTACCCGCCGTTCTCACGCAGGTCGCCCTCCTCGCGTGCGGCCGCGATCTTCGCCGAGATCTCCGCACGCGCGGGACCAGTAAGGTACTCAAGCTCAGCCTTGAGCTTGTTGTACGCCTCCTGGGTCAGCCAGGTGACGTTCTCGCTGGTCTGGGTCACAGGTGCTCCTCGTAGGTACTGGGATACAAAGCATCGCCCTACCCAGAAGAATGTTCCCTCATGGATGGGCGAAACCACGAGCCTAACAATTCAGCGGCCGCAGGGGGAGGACATAAGCCATCTAATTTTCGTCAACGCAGGTCAGGCGCTACGTATTCCGGGTGATGGGGGGACGTGTCAGCGCGTCAAGGGTGACCTGGGTGCCAGGTGTGCCTCCCGTGCCGGGAGGGTCAGCTTCGGTGACAGCCGAGCAGCTCGGCCGTCGACCCGCGTGCGGTCGTACGCAGTGTGACGACCCGGTCGATGCGGGTGTCCGGCCCGGTGAAGCGGAAGTCGGCGCGGCCGACCTCGGTGCCGTCCGCCGCCTGCGAGCGCAGGGTGCAGTAGCCGTCAGTTCCGGCGTCCTTGTGGACCTCCAGATGCACCTTGACCGCGTTGCCGGAGGCGTCGAAGGTGATCACCTGGGCGCTGATGCCGCTGCCGACGACATAGTGGTAGCCGAACCAGCCGACGACCGCGAGCAGCACGGCGCCCAGAGCCGTCCCGACGATCTTCAGGGTGCGGTCGCTGCGCACGTCCGAGGAGCGGCCGTAGCGCTCCTGCGGCAGCTGTGTGCTCGCCGTACTCATGATCGTCCTCTCGGCAGGCCCTCGGCGGGACGGGCGGGGCGGGGCGGACGAAGGTCCAAAAACGGACGCCCGTGGGGGGAGCCGGAATTATTCGCCGCCCGATTCGGTCACTATAGAAGCCGCCCGCCCGGCACCCGAGCACCGCCCCTCAAGGACGTCCCCGCGGGACGACCCCAGCCAACTTGCGCCCGAGGACACCGGGGCGCCGACCGACCCGAGGAATGAGTCTTGACTGACCAGCTGCGACTGATGGCCGTGCACGCCCATCCCGACGACGAGTCGAGCAAGGGCGCGGCCACCATGGCCAAGTACGTGTCGGAGGGGGTGGACGTGCTGGTGGTGACCTGCACGGGCGGGGAGCGCGGCTCCATCCTCAACCCCAAGCTCCAGGGCGACAAGTACATCGAGGAGAACATCCACGAGGTCCGCCGCAAGGAGATGGACGAGGCCCGCGAGATCCTCGGGGTCAAGCAGGAGTGGCTCGGCTTCGTCGACTCCGGACTGCCGGAGGGCGACCCGCTGCCGCCGCTGCCGGAGGGCTGCTTCGCCCTGGAGGACGTCGACCACGCGGCCGGGGAGCTGGTGAAGCAGATCCGCTCCTTCCGTCCGCAGGTGATCACCACCTACGACGAGAACGGCGGCTACCCGCACCCCGACCACATCATGACCCACAAGATCTCGATGGTGGCGTTCGAGGGTGCGGCGGACACGGAGAAGTACCCGGAGGACGTGTACGGCCCGGCGTACCAGCCGAAGAAGCTGTACTACAACCAGGGCTTCAACCGGCAGCGGACCGAGGCGCTGCACAAGGCGCTGCTCGACCGGGGGCTGGAGTCCCCCTACGGCGAGTGGCTCAAGCGGTGGGACGACTCGGACCGGCCGGAGCGCACGCTGACCACGCACGTTCCGTGCGCCGACTTCTTCGAGATCCGGGACAAGGCGCTGATCGCGCACCGTACGCAGATCGATCCGGACGGTGGGTGGTTCCGGGTGCCGCTGGAGCTGCAGAAGGAGGTCTGGCCGACGGAGGAGTACGAGCTGGCGAAGTCGCTCGTCGATACCTCCCTCCCCGAGGACGACCTCTTTGCGGGCATCCGAGACAATGCCTGACATGAGCGCAAGCATGAGCCTGGCCGTGACGCACCTTCTGCCCTTCGCCGCCGACAGCTTCGACAAGGACAAGGTCACCCCCGGCATCCTCGGCTTCATCGTCTTCGCGGCGATGGCGCTGGCGGTGTGGGTCCTGATGAAGTCCATGAGCAAGCACATGCGCAAGGTCGACTTCCAGGAGGCGCCGGAGACCGATCCCTCCGGGAACAAGGGCACGCCCTCCGAGAAGGTCAAGCCGCAGCGGGGCTGAGCCGCCCCGCCGGGGGCGGTACGGCCGAGTCGCCGGAGCCGGCGGAGAGCTGGCGGAGTGCAGATCCGCCGCGACCGGCACAGGCAACACCCGCCGGGGCCGGTACGGGCAGACCGCCGGCCGCGTCGGCCCCGGTACCGCCCGGCGGGAGGGGCCGTACCCGGCACCGGCGGGCTCGGTCAGTTCTCTGTAGGGACCCCCACCCCCATCACCTCACGGGCGTGGCGGTCCGGCGTCATGCCCAGGCGCCACGCCTGCCAGCCTGCCTCCAGGGTGATGCCACGCTCCAGCAGCAGCTGGTACGCCTCCAGGTAGTCGTCCAGTTTCCCGTCCCGGGTGGGATGGGCGGCGCGGGCCAGCTGGGACAGCTCCTCCTGCGCGACCGCCGTGCCGACCTCCACACCGCCGGGGGCCGCGTACGGCAGCAGGGTGCAGCGCAGGAAGCGCGCCCAGTCCTCGCCGCGCCGGTCGCCGTAGGAGGCGAACAGGGCGGCGGCCTCGTCGCACAGCGCCAGCGCCTGCGGGGTGCGCGCGTTGCCCGCGTCCACCACCGCCAGCTCCAGGCACGTCCACGCCTCCCCGTGGGCGACGCCGATGCGCTGGAAGTCGGCGCGGGCGTCCACCAGCAGCTGCCGGGCGAACCCGGAGTTGCGCAGGCTGCCGGTCTGCGCCGCCCGCTGGTCGCGCGTGACCCGCGCCGAGTGGTGCCGGGCGCAGGCCAGGCCGTACACGTCCCGCATCCGGGAGAACATGGTCCGGGCCCGCTCCAGCTCGCGTACCGCGCGGTCCAGGTCGCCGGTCTCCTCCAGCGCCTGACCCAGGTAGTACAGCGTCCATGCCTCGCCGCGCGCGTCCTCGTTGTCCCGGTGCCGTGACGCCGCCCGGCGCAGCGCGTCCACCGCCTCGGCGGCGTCGCCGTCGACGAGCCGGGCGCGGGCCAGCTGGGTCATTGCCCACGCCTCGCCGCGCGCGTCGCGGGTCCGGCCGTACAGCTCCAGCGCCCGGCGCAGGTCGCCCTCCGCGCGCGGTACGTCGCCCATGCGCAGCCCTAGCTGGCCGAGCTGGAAGTGCGCCCACGCCTCGCCGTGCACCGAGCTGCCCTCCCGGTGCAGCAGCAGGGAGTCCTCCAGCAGGGGCAGCGCCTCGGCGAGCCGGCCTCGGTCGCGTTCGACGGCGGCGAGCGCGTGCAGCGTCCAGGCCCGGTCCGTGGCCAGTTCCGGCGCCGCCTGCAGGTCCAGCGCCTCGCGCAGCTTGGCGGCGGCCTCGGTGAGGTTGCCCTGGTGGTGCAGGGTGATGCCGAGGGAGCACAGGGCGCGCGCGGCACCCGCGTCGTGGTGCGCCTCCAGATACAGGTCGACCACGGACGTCAGCGTGGTGCGCGCCTTGTCCAGTTCGCCGAGCTGGCGGGCCGCGATGCCGGTGCGCCATTGCACGGAGCGGATCAGCAGGCCCTGGTCGACGCTCTGCGCCAGTTCGCTGATCTCGCCGAGCCGGTACAGGTCGCCGCGCAGCAGGCAGTAGTCGCACAGGGCGCCCAGCAGGTTCAGCACCGCGCGCTGGTCGACGCCCTCGGCGTGCCGGAGCGTGGCGGTGATGAAGCTGGACTCGTCGTCGAGCCAGCGCAGCGCCTCGTCCAGCGAGGTGAAGCCGTGCGGGCTGAACCGGTCGGAGCGGGTGGAGACGTTGCCGTCGACCAGCCGCAGCACCGAGTCGGCGAGGTCGGCGTAGCTGAGGATCAGCCGCTCCTGCGCGGCCGCGCGCTCGGCGGGGTCCTCCTCGTCCAGCAGGCGGGCCTGCGCGAAGGAGCGCACCAGGTCGTGCAGCCGGTAGCGGTTGCCGCGCACATGGTCGATCAGGCCCGCCCGGGCCAGCGTGGTCAGATGGCGGGTGGCCTCCGTGCGGTCGGTGGCCAGCAGGGCGGCGGCCGCGGCGGCGCCGAGGGAGGCCCGGCCGGCCAGCGCCAGCCGCCGCAGCAGCCGCCGCGGCTGCTCGTCCTGGTCGGTGTAGCGCAGCCACAGCGCCCGCTCGACGGGGTCGACCGGGCCGTACGCGCCGAGGTCGCCGGCCAGCTGCCGCGGTGAGCGCGGGCCGAGGGCTGAGCCGGCGATGCGCAGCGCCAGCGGCAGCGCGCCGCACAGCTCCCGGATCCGGTCGGTGGACTCGGCGTCGTACGGCCCGCAACTGTCCTCGGCCGTGGCGCCGAGCAGCTCCTCCGCGCCGGCCGCGTCGAGCGCCTCGACGGGCAGGTGGTGCACCCGGGCGTCGAGGTCGGCGGGCAGCTGGAGCGGTTGCCGGGCGGTGACCAGGACGAGGCTGTCGGAGTGCTCAGGGACGAGGGCGCGCACCTGCTCGGGGTCGCCGGCGTCGTTGAGGATCACGGTGACCGGCACTCCGGTCAGATGCCGGTGGTAGAGCTCGCCGAGCCGTTTGATCTGCTGGTCGGGGGAGGAGCGTTCACGGAAGAGCAGTTGCTCGCGGGGCGCGCCGAGCCGGTTGAGCAGGTGCAGCAGTGCGTCCCGGGTGGGCAGCGGCTGCTCGCCCGCGCCGTCCCCGCGCAGGTCGACCACACAGGCCCCGCGGAACTGGTCGCGCACATCGTGGGCGGCGCGTACGGCGAGGGTGGTGCGGCCGCTGCCGGGCACGCCGTGCAGGACGACGACGGTCGGCTTGGTCCGGGTGCCGGCGCGGGCCGCCTGCACCCACTGCCGGATCCGCGCCAGCTCCGCCCGGCGCCCGGCGAACGGGCCGTCCGCGTCCGGGAGGTGGGCGAAGGACTGCTCCAGCGCCGTACGCCCGCGGGCTGCCGCGCTCTTGTCGGCGCCGCGCAGCTGCGGTCCCGCCGGCTTGCCGACCGGGCCGGTGGAGGCGGCCAGCACCCGCTGCTGGTCCAGGAACGGACGGATGCCGCGCACCTCCAGCGCCGTCAGCCACTGCAGCCGCAACTGCTCGGGGCCGCCGGGCTGGCTCACGGCGCCGGCGCGGTGGTGCGCGGCGGGCAGGTGCGCGCCGGCCGCCTTGACCACGGTCGCCGCGGCGCCGGCGACACCGGCGGTCACTCCGGCACCGAAGGCGGTGCCGGTGTCGGTGCCCAGGGCCAGGTCGGCGACCCCGGCGGCGACGGCGGCAACGACCGCCACCAGCAGGGGGGTTGTGCCGCCCTGCTGGGCGTAGCGCTGTCTGAAGCCGAGCCGCCCGGCATCGGCCTCGTCGAGGGCGCGGGTGTAGGCCGCGTACTCCTCGCCAGCCGTCTGCGCCATGGCGTCCAGCGCGGCGCGCGCCCGCCCGAGCAGCACCTGGCCGTCCGTGCGCCCACCGGACCGCCGTACCTCCTCCTCCACGGCCCGGGCCAGCAACCGCTCGGCCTCCGCACGGTGCGCGTCTCGCATGCCTCGTCCCCCTCCGACGGCAACTCCCTTGCCTATGAGTGTCCTTCGGGACGCGCTCCGATGCGAGAGGGGTGACGGTCCGTCACTGCCAGAACCGTGCAGGCGTAGGCCAGTCCCGCCTCGGCCACCGCGCAGGCCAGGGCCTGGGCGAGGGCGCTGCCGGGTTGTGCGGTCGTTATGTCGAACCAGGCGTCCAGCACGGCCACGGACGCGGTCGCCGAGGCGGTCAGCCGCATCCGTGCGTCGCCGCGCAGGCCGAGCAGCGCGGTGGCGGCGCAGCCGGCCGCCATCAGCACGTCGAGGCCGATCCAGGCCAGCGACCAGTTCCGGACCTCGGCGCGGGCGGGCAAGGTCAGGGCGAGCACCACCATCCACGGCACGAGCACCACCGCGGCCGTGCCGAGCGCGATCAGCGTCCACTTCTTCCGCACGTCTCCCACCCCTTCGTCCGCCTGCACCGCGGTGCCGGCACCGGCCCTCGCATCTGTCCCGGATGCCACGCCGTGCGCCCCGCATGCCTTCATCCTAGACCGCAGAGAAAGTTCTGCAAAGAAAATTCGGCAGACGTCAGGGATGTATCAGGGTGGCTCAGGGGCGGTCAGGGTTACCGTGACGGCATGACCGACGGCACGCCCCAGCTGACCAGCGCCGAACGCACCGCCCTGTACAAGTCCCTCGGCAACCCGCTGCGCCGCCGGATCCTCGACTACCTCGGGAGGCACGGCGAGGCGAACTCCACCGTCCTGGCCCGGGAGCTGGGGGAGAGCTCCGGCACCACCAGCTACCACCTGCGCAAACTCGCCGAGCAGCGGCTCATCGAGGAGATCCCGGAGAAGTCCGGCGGCCGGGAACGCTGGTGGCGCGCCCTGCCCTTCAGCCACACCACCCCCGACCCGGCCGCCATGCCCCCCGAGGAGTACGCGGCCGCCGTGCACCTGGCCGAGCTCAAGATCGACGTGGACACCCGGCTGTACCGCCGGGCCCACCAGGAGTACCGCGGCCCCGAGGGCTGGGCCCAGGTGCAGCGCCACGGCACCTGGATGACCAGGGACGAACTGCTCGCGTTCATGCGGGAGTACCAGGCCCTCCTGGAGCGCTACGGCCATGAGCGCGACGAGGCCCCGGACGGAGCCCGCCCGGTGGCCATGCGTTTCTACGCCGTGGCGGACCCCGTGGGAGAGTGGAGGGGTGAACCGACTGGCGCATGAGACCTCCCCGTATCTCCTCCAGCACGCCGACAACCCGGTCGATTGGTGGCCCTGGTCCACCGAGGCCTTCGACGAGGCGCGCAAACGGGGCGTCCCGGTGCTGTTGAGCGTCGGGTACAGCAGCTGCCACTGGTGTCACGTCATGGCGCACGAGTCGTTCGAGGACACGGCGACCGCCGACTACCTGAACGCCCACTTCGTCAACGTCAAGGTCGACCGCGAGGAACGCCCCGACGTGGACGCCGTCTACATGGAGGCCGTGCAGGCGGCCACCGGGCAGGGCGGCTGGCCGATGACCGTGTTCCTCACCCCCGACGCCGAGCCGTTCTACTTCGGCACCTACTTCCCGCCCGCGCCCCGGCACGGCATGCCGTCCTTCCGGCAGGTGCTGGAGGGCGTGCACCAGGCCTGGACCGAACGGCACGACGAGGTCGCCGAGGTCGCCGGGAAGATCGTGCGCGACCTGTCCGCGCGGGAGATCTCCTACGACGCCGTCGACGCGCCCGGCGAGCAGGAGCTGGCGCAGGCGCTGCTCGGGCTCACCCGGGAGTACGACCCGCAGCGCGGCGGGTTCGGCGGGGCGCCGAAGTTCCCGCCGTCCATGGTGATCGAGTTCCTGCTGCGCCACCACGCGCGTACCGGCTCCGAGGGCGCCCTGCAGATGGCGCAGGACACCTGCGAGCGGATGGGCCGCGGCGGGATCTACGACCAGCTCGGCGGCGGCTTCGCGCGGTACTCCGTCGACCGGGACTGGACGGTGCCCCACTTCGAGAAGATGCTCTACGACAACGCCCTGCTGTGCCGGGTGTACGCGCATCTGTGGCGCGCCACCGGGTCCGAACTCGCGCGCCGGGTCGCCCTGGAGACCGCCGACTTCATGGTCCGCGAACTGCGCACCGCCGAGGGCGGGTTCGCCTCCGCGCTCGACGCCGACAGCGACGACGGGGCCGGCAGGCACGTCGAGGGCGCGTACTACGTGTGGACGCCGCAGCAGTTGCGCGAGGTGCTCGGCGAGGACGACGCCGAACTCGCCGCCCAGTACTTCGGCGTCACCGAGGAGGGCACCTTCGAGGAAGGCTCCTCCGTCCTCCAGCTTCCGCAGAGCGAAGGTGTGTTCGACACCGGGCGGATCGACGGCATCAGGCAGCGGCTGTTCGACGCCCGCGCCCGGCGGCCCGCCCCCGGCCGGGACGACAAGGTCGTCGCCGCCTGGAACGGCCTCGCGATCGCCGCGCTCGCCGAGACCGGCGCCTACTTCGACCGCCCCGACCTCGTCGACGCCGCGCTCGGCGCCGCCGACCTCCTGGTCCGGCTGCACCTGGACGACCACGCCCGGCTCGCCCGCACCAGCAAGGACGGACGCGCCGGCGCCCACACCGGCGTACTGGAGGACTACGCCGACGTCGCCGAGGGCTTCCTCGCGCTCGCGTCCGTCACCGGGGAGGGCGTCTGGCTCGACTTCGCCGGCATCCTCCTCGACCACGTGCTGGCCCGCTTCGTCGACCCGGAGACCGGCTCCCTGTACGACACCGCGGCCGACGCCGAGCAGCTGATCCGCCGGCCGCAGGACCCGACGGACAACGCGACGCCCTCCGGCTGGACGGCCGCCACCGGCGCCCTGCTGAGCTACGCCGCCCACACCGGCTCCGAGGCGCACCGCGCCGCCGCCGAGAAGGCCCTCGGCGTGGTGAAGGCGCTCGGCCCGCGCGTGCCCCGCTTCATCGGCTGGGGTCTCGCCGTCGCCGAGGCCCGACTCGACGGCCCCCGCGAGGTGGCGGTGGTCGGCGCCTCGGCCGACGACGCGGCCGCCCGCACCCTGCACCGCACGGCCCTGCTCGGCACGGCACCCGGCGCCGTCGTCGCCTACGGCACCCCGGACAGCGACGAGTTCCCGCTCCTGGCCGACCGCCCGCTCAGGGACGGCACCCCGACGGCGTACGTCTGCCGCAACTTCACCTGCGACGCCCCGACCACCGACCCGGACCGGCTGCGCGCGGCACTGCGCGGCTGAGCAGCAACGGCCGGAACTCGGTCACGGCACCGGATCCGCTCACGGCGCCCGGGCCCGGGATCCGCTCACGGCGCCCGGCGACGCACGCGCGTGCGGGTACGTCGCCGGGGCGTCGGCGCACGTTCACCTGTGACGCACCGGATGGGCCCTCGTACGTCAGGGTCCGCCGTTAGCCTCGGCGGCTGTGCGCGACGGAAGTGACCACCGTCGCGTACCGGGGGTTCAGGGACTCGGGAGATCGCCCTGCCCAAGGGCGAGCTGCCGTACGCGCGGCCACGGCTCGCTCCTCCTCACGACGACCGGGAGGCGTCCGATGACCCACGAGTACACCGTGCCCGCCCCTGATGTGGACACGGCCGAGCTGCCCGAGCCCGGCGCCGTCACCATCGTCGTACCGACCTTCAACGAGTCGGCCAATATCCGGCAGTTGCTGCACCGCGTCACCGAGTCCGTGCCCGCGCGGCTGCCCTGCGAGGTCGTCTTCGTGGACGACTCCACCGACGACACCCCGCAGGTGATCGCCGACGCGGCCCGCGACTGCCCCTTCCCGGTGACCCTGCTGCACCGCGACGAGGCGGTCGGCGGGCTCGGCGGCGCGGTCGTGGAGGGGATCAAGGCGGCCGGCGCGGACTGGATCGTCGTCATGGACGGCGACTGCCAGCACCCGCCGCACCTGGTGCCCGAGCTGGTCGCCACCGGCGAGCGCACCGGCGCCGACCTCGTCGTCGCCTCCCGCTACACCGCCGGCGGCAGCCGCGCCGGGCTCGCCGGCGGCTACCGGGTGGCCGTCTCGCGCGGCGCGACCTGGCTCGCGAAGGGCCTCTTCCCGCGCCGGCTGCGCGGCATCAGCGACCCCATGAGCGGCTTCTTCGCCATCCGCCGCAGCGCCGTCACCGCGGACGTCCTCAAGCCGCTCGGCTACAAGATCCTCCTCGAACTCGCCGTGCGCAGCCGCCCCGCGCGGGTCGCCGAAGTGCCGTTCGTCTTCGAGGAGCGCTTCGCGGGGGAGTCCAAGTCGACGGCCCGCGAGGGCCTGCGCTTCCTGCGCCACCTCGCCGGACTGCGCACCGACGCGCCGCTGGCCCGCATGATCGGCTTCGGGCTGATCGGGGCGAGCGGCTTCGTGCCCAACCTGGCCGGACTGTGGGCGCTCACCGCGCTCGGTGTGCACTACGTCCCTGCGGAGATCATCGCCAACCAGTTCGGCGTGGCCTGGAACTTCCTGCTCATCGAGCACCTGCTGTTCCGTGAGCGGCGCGCCCACCGCCGCTGGTGGGACCGGCTCGGCCGGTTCGCGCTGCTCGCCAACGCGGACCTGGTGCTGCGCATCCCGCTCATCGCGCTGTTCGTGCGGCACCTCGGCATGGGCCCGCTGACCGCGACCGCGCTCGCGCTGGTCACGACGTTCGTCGTGCGGTTCGTGGGCACCGAGGCGCTGGTGTACCTGCCGCGGCGCCGCTCCCGCGCGGCGGACGTCAGCCGCGGCTGAACTCTTCCAGGGCGCGCTCCACGATGGCCTCCAGCTGCTCGTGGTGCGCGCCCTTCCAGTAGGCGCGCCCGCACTGACGGCACTGCGCGAACACGTCGTACGTGCGGTGGGTGCCCTGCTCCAGCTGGTCGGCGACCTCGTCCTTGGTCGCCCGGCGCAGCAGGCCGTTGCAGGCCGTGCACCGGGTCCAGGGCCTGAGTTCGGGGCGGAAGCGGTCGAGTACGTCGCGGAGCTGGTCCTCGGGCCGGGTGCTGTAGACGAACGCGCCCGCCCACAGCTCGCGGCGGCGCAGCAGCCCCCGGTCGCGGCTGAGCATCACCCGCTGCTCGGCGGCGGAGCGCGCGGAGAGCGCCGGGTCGCCGATGTCGGTGGACTCGTACGCCGTGTCCACGCCGAGCAGGCGCAGCCGGCGGGCGAGGGTGCCGAGGTGGACGTCGAGCAGGAAACGCAGCGGGGCACCGGGGACCTGCTGGGGGCGCTCGACGGCGCGGACCGTCACCCGGTCGCCCGGCGCGGGGACGTACGACACCGGCACCTCGCGGCCGTCCACGGCCAGCGTGCCGACCTCGGTGAGCGGCACGCCGAGGGATTCCACCACATGGCCGAGCGACGAGACGCCGTCGACGCGGGCCGCGGCGGCTCCCCGGCGCCGTACCTGCGGGACGAACAGATGCAGCTCGGGGGCGAACTCGACGTGGATCTCGGCTGTGTTCACCAGGTCAGGATGGCATGGAGTAACCGGGCGGCTCCTGCGGATTTGCGGGGGCGGGCCCACGGGTCCGGCGGGTCGGTTCCGGCCGGGCGGGCGACGAGCTTCCGCAGTCCGGCCGGCCAGGCCCTGTCGTTTGGATCAGGCCGGCTGTGAGGTGCGGTGGCTTTCGGCCGACCCGAGCGGGGTCTGGTGCGTGCAGCTGCAAGGCGGAGGAGGGCGCCAACGCGGTGGGGGTCCCCCCTGCTCGAAGAGCTTGGGGGAGTTGGCAACCGACGACAACGCGGCTGGGGGTCCCCCCTGCTCGAAGAGCTCGGCGGAGTGCGTGCCAGACCCCGCGACGCCGGGGTGATCCAGACGACAGGGCCTAGGGCTGCCGGCCCCGCAGGTCACGCCGGGCGGGCCGGCAGCCCGTGTTCCAGGACGTCGAACGCGCGGTCGACGAGCTCCGCGAGGTCGGTGCGGAAGCCGTTCTCGGCCCAGTGCAGGGACGCCTCCATCAGGCCGCCCATCAGGGACGTCGCGAAGACCCGCACCTCCAGCGCGTCCGGGGCGAGGCCGGTGCGCTCGGCGAGGGCCCGGCACAGCAGCCGGCCGGTGGCGGAGGCGTTCTCCATCATCCGCGCGCGCACCGCAGGCACCTCGGCCATCAGCGCCGTCCGCAACCGGGTGACCTCGGGTTCCTCGCGCAGCCCCACACCGACGGCGGTGTGGATCACGGACCGCAGGGACTCCATCGGCGGCTCGTCGTGCGGCCGGTCCCGCAACTCCTGAAGCAGGATCGCGTCGTACTCGTCGGTGAGGACGATGTCCTCCTTGGCCGGGAAGTAGCGGGAGACGGTCGACGGGGAGACCTCGGCGCGTTCGGCGATCTGCTCGACCGTCGTGGCCTCGTAACCCTGTTCGCGGATCAGTCCGTAGGCGGCGGTGCGGATCGCCCGGCGGGTCTTGGTCTTCTTTCGCTCACGCAGGCCCGGTCGCGGGCGATCGGCGGGGGTGGGGGTGCGTGCGGCCGTCATGGTCGTCATTGTCGGACACGGCCCGCCGGGCGGCGGCGATGCGCGCGCCGCGGGCCGTCGTCCGCACGTCACACGTGCTGGTACGCCACCAGCGAGATCCCCACGTAGTGGGTGATGAACGCGGCCAGGGTGAAGGAGTGGAACACCTCGTGGAAGCCGAACCAGCGCGGTGAGGGGTTGGGCCGCTTGATGCCGTAGATGACGCCGCCGGCGCTGTAGAGCAGACCGCCGACGACGACCAGGACCAGCACCGCGACGCCGCCCGCGCGCATGAAGTCCGGCAGGTAGAAGACGGCGGCCCAGCCCATCGCGATGTAGCAGGGGGTGTAGAGCCATCGCGGCGCGCCGACCCAGAAGACGCGGAAGATTATGCCGGCGGCGGCCGCGGCCCAGATGCCCCACAGCAGCCACCGGCCCTTGGCGCCGGGCAGCAGAAGCATGGTGAGCGGGGTGTAGGTGCCCGCGATGATCAGGAAGATGTTGGCGTGATCCAGCCGGCGCAGGATGCCGTCCATGCGCGGGCTCCAGTTGCCCCGGTGGTAGAGCGCGCTGACGCCGAACAGCAGGCACGCCGTCAGGGCGTAGATCCCGCAGGCGATGCGGCCGCGGGTGGAGTGGGCCAGGGCGGTGAGCACCAGGCCGGAGACCAGGGCGGCCGGGAACATGCCGAGGTGCAGCCAGCCGCGCAGCCTGGGCTTGATCGGCTGGGCGAGCGAGTGCGCGAGCTGGTGCGCCATCGAGGGCACGGAGGAGTGCGGGGCGGGACCGCGGCCGGCGGCCTGCGCGTCCGTGGGCGCGTCGGAGGCGGACGGAGTCATGGGCCGCATGGTACCCAGCCGACCGTAAGTCAGGCGTCAGCGCAGGTCCTGGGTCGCGGTGTGCAAAAAGTCCTTCAGGTTAAGCCAAGACACACACAAAGGGAACGTAAACCCGCCGGATAACCGTGGCATTCCTCACGTCGCTCACCTGTGAGGCCCCCTGGACATATGGGCACTCATGTCGGATACGATCAAATGAGTGCGGTCGGCACCGGATGAGCAGCACAAGCGTCCGGGTCGCAGCCCCCACGGGGCCACAAGGACAAAATCCCTCACTTAGGAGCAACCGTGGCGCGCGACAACTCGGCTTCCAGCGTTCCCACCAACCACCAGGAACTGATCTCGTGGGTGAACGAGATCGCCGAACTGACGCAGCCGGACAACGTGGTCTGGTGTGACGGATCCGAGGCCGAGTACGACCGGCTCTGCGAAGAACTGGTCGCGAAGGGCACCTTCAAGAAACTCGACCCGATCAAGCGCCCCAACTCCTACTACGCGGCCTCCGACCCGACCGACGTCGCGCGCGTCGAGGACCGCACCTTCATCTGCTCGGAGAAGGAGGAGGACGCCGGCCCCACCAACCACTGGAAGGCCCCCGCCGAGATGCGGGAGATCTTCAGCGGTGAGAAGGGCCTGTTCCGCGGCTCCATGCGCGGCCGCACGATGTACGTGGTCCCCTTCTGCATGGGCCCGCTCGGCTCCCCGCTGTCCGCGATCGGCGTCGAGATCACCGACTCGGCCTACGTCGCCGTCTCCATGCGCACGATGACGCGCATGGGGCAGCCGGTCCTGGACGAGCTGGGCTCCGAGGGCTTCTTCGTCAAGGCCGTGCACACCCTCGGCGCCCCGCTGGAGGAGGGCCAGGAGGACGTTCCGTGGCCCTGCAACTCCACCAAGTACATCTCGCACTTTCCCGAGTCCCGCGAGATCTGGTCCTACGGCTCCGGCTACGGCGGCAACGCCCTGCTCGGCAAGAAGTGCTACGCCCTGCGCATCGCCTCCGTCATGGCCCGCGACGAGGGCTGGCTCGCCGAGCACATGCTGATCCTCAAGCTCACCCCGCCGCAGGGTGAGTCGAAGTACGTCGCCGCCGCCTTCCCGAGCGCCTGCGGCAAGACCAACCTCGCCATGCTGGAGCCCACGGTCTCCGGCTGGACCGTGGAGACCATCGGCGACGACATCGCCTGGATGCGCTTCGGCGAGGACGGCCGCCTGTACGCGATCAACCCCGAGGCCGGCTTCTTCGGCGTCGCGCCCGGCACCGGTGAGCACACCAACGCCAACGCGATGAAGACCCTGTGGGGCAACGCCGTCTTCACCAACGTGGCGCTCACCGACGACGGCGACGTGTGGTGGGAGGGCATGACGGAGGAGGCCCCGGCCCACCTCACCGACTGGAAGGGCCGCGACTGGACCCCCGAGTCCGCCGAGCCCGCCGCTCACCCCAACGCCCGCTTCACCGTGCCGGCCTCGCAGTGCCCGATCATCGCGCCCGAGTGGGAGGACCCCAAGGGCGTGCCGATCTCCGCGATCCTCTTCGGCGGCCGCCGCGCCTCCGCCGTACCGCTGGTGACGGAGTCCTTCGACTGGAACCACGGCGTCTTCCTCGGCGCCAACGTGGCCTCCGAGAAGACCGCCGCCGCCGAGGGCAAGGTCGGCGAGCTGCGCCGCGACCCGTTCGCCATGCTGCCGTTCTGCGGCTACAACATGGGCGACTACATGGGCCACTGGGTCGACGTCGCCAAGGGCAAGGACGAGGCCAAGCTGCCGAAGATCTACTACGTCAACTGGTTCCGCAAGAACGACGAGGGCAAGTTCGTCTGGCCGGGCTTCGGTGAGAACTCCCGCGTCCTGAAGTGGATCGTGGAGCGCCTGGAGGGCAAGGCCGAGGGCGTCGAGACGCCGATCGGCATCCTGCCGACGAAGGACGCCCTCGACACGGACGGTCTGGAACTGGCCGACAAGGAGCTGGAGTTCCTGCTCGCCGTGGACAAGGAGGTCTGGCGCGAGGAGGCCGCCCTGGTCCCCGAGCACCTGAACACCTTCGGCGACCACACCCCGAAGGAGCTGTGGGACCAGTACCGCGCTCTGGTCGAGCGCCTGGGCTGAGCCCCTGCGAAGACCCCGCGGCCGGTTGAACCGACTGCGCCCTGACCAGCTCATCGTCACGGCCGGCCGCGGAGCAGACCGGCGAGGCAGCGCACAACGGCGTGCGCGGCCCCGGGCCTGCCGTCACCGCCCCGTCCGCCCCGACGACGGCGCTGACGGCAGGCCCTCGCTGTATCGGCGACAGATCGACGCCGGTCAGGGAAACGCCGCCGAAGGGGTGCGGGGAACGGCGCGACCGGCCACGACGGACCCGGAGCCGCGAGACGACACCGGCGCGTACGGCGAGGTGCCGGACCTGAACTTCCGGCGCCCGGCCGACGCCGTCGGCGGCAGCGCCGGGTGAGGGACGCGGGGAACTGCGCGACCGGCCACGACGGACCCGCACACGCCAGACGGCACAGGCCCCCGCGGCGATCAGGCGATCCGGCGAGAGCGAACGCAGTGCCGTGGCTCCCGGTCCGCGCGTCGCTGCGGGTGCACGCGGACCGGGGCCGATCAGGGGGCCCGAGGGGGCTCAGCGGGACGCCAGCTCGCGCGGCTCCAGTGCCGCGGCGTGGAAGTCCATCTGCTGGGCGGCGAGGATCGCCGCGGCCGTGTCGGCCCGCGACGCGGCGACGACCAGCGCGCGTCCGGCGAGGGTGTGCGCCCGCTCGTGCAGGGCCCGGGCGTCGTCGGCGCCCGCACCCGCGGGCACGGCGCGCACCGGCGCACCGCTTCCCCGCAGCCGGGCCACCTGCTCGGCGAGCCGCTCGCCGGCGGCGTCCAGCTCGGTCGAGGGCGTCAGCGCCCGCAGCTCGTCCGTGACGGCGAGCAGGGCCGCGAGATGTCCCGCGAGCTGGAACTCCAGCTCCTCCTCGCGGGAGCGGTGCGGGAAGTCCGAGGGTGTGCCGGCCATCGAGCTGTGGACCGACTTGGTGCGGATCGGTTCGTACATGGATGGCCTCCCGAGTGCTTCGGGAACCCATCCTAGCTTGGATTCTGTCTAAAGTTGAGTCGTTCACAAAAGCGGATGCCGTGCACACCCAGGGTGAGCGTCAGTGCTGGCCGTACCCGTCCAGGAAGCGCCCGATACGCCCCACCGCGTCTCGCAGGTCGGTCACGGACGGCAGGGTCACCACGCGGAAGTGGTCCGGCTCGGGCCAGTTGAAGCCGGTGCCCTGCACCACCATGATCTTTTCGCGGCGCAGCAGATCCAGGACCATCCGCCGGTCGTCCTTGATCTTGAAGACCTTGGGGTCGAGTCGCGGGAAGAGATACAGCGCGCCCTTCGGCCGTACGCATGTCACGCCCGGGATCTGCGTCAGCAGCTCGTAGGCGGTGTCGACCTGCTCCTTCAGCCGCCCGCCCGGCAGTACCAGGTCGTTGATCGTCTGCCGTCCGCTGAGGGCCGCGACCACGCCGTGCTGACCTGGCATGTTGGCGCACAGCCGCATGTTCGCCAGGATCGTCAGGCCCTCGATGTAGGAGTCGGCGTGGGCGCGCGGCCCGGAGATCGACATCCAGCCGACCCGGTAGCCGGCCACCCGGTACGCCTTCGACATGCCGTTGAAGGTGAGGGTCAGCAGGTCGGGGGCGACCGCGGCGGTCGGGGTGTGCGTGGCGCCGTCGTAGAGGATCTTGTCGTAGATCTCGTCGGAGCAGACCAGCAGGTTGTGCCGGCGGGCGATGTCGGTGAGCCCCTTGATCACGGCCTCGTCGTAGACGGCACCCGTGGGGTTGTTGGGGTTGATGATGACGATCGCCTTGGTGCGGTCGGTGACCTTGCGCTCGACGTCGGCGAGGTCCGGCATCCAGTCGGACTGCTCGTCGCAGCGGTAGTGCACGGCGGTGCCGCCGGACAGGGACACGGCGGCGGTCCACAGCGGGTAGTCCGGCGCCGGGACGAGCACCTCGTCACCGTCGTCGAGCAGCCCCTGCATCGCCATGACGATCAGCTCGGAGACGCCGTTGCCGATGAAGACGTGCTCGACGTCCGTCTCGATGCCGAGGGTCTGGTTGTGCATGACGACGGCGCGGCGGGCGGCCAGCAGGCCCTTGGCGTCCCCGTACCCGTGGGCGGTGGAGACGTTGCGGAGGATGTCCTCCAGGATCTCGGGCGGGCACTCGAAGCCGAACGCCGCCGGGTTGCCGGTGTTCAGCTTGAGGATGCGGTGTCCGGCCGCCTCGAGCCGCATCGCCTCCTCGAGCACCGGACCCCGGATCTCGTAACAGACGTTGGCGAGCTTGGTCGACTGGATCACCTGCATGTCAAGGAGCTTACGGCCGCATAACGCGCCATGGGTCGTGTTTTCCGCCACGTGAGACGCGGCGATTTGACTGGATATCGCCGTCGACTGTCCCAGAGGCCTCTTGCGTCCCTACAATTCGCGCCCATGTCCAGCCAGGGTCAGTACGGAAGCGGGGCGCACGACGCGCCGCAGGGGCCGCCGAACGTGTATCACCCGAACGCCGCCCCCGCCCCCGCGTACGACCAGTACGCGGACCCGGCCTACGCCCACGGCTGGCAGCCCGACTACGACGAGACGGCGCCGCTGCCGCAGGTGCCGGGGGACTTCCCCGGCGCGGACCACGGCCACGGCGGCGGTACGGGGTGGCAGGACGAGACCGGTACCGCTCCGGCGGCCGTGTGGACGGGTCCCGGCGCCGAGGGGCACGACCCCGGCTGGACGGGTCCCGGCGCCGAGGAGCAGTACGCCGGCTGGGCGGCTCCCGCCGGCGACGTGCCGGACACCGACCCGCGCTCCGGTCCGGCGGGCACGCGCGCGGGCGCCCGTGCCGCAGCCCGGCGGACGGAGCGCAAGCGGGGCGGCCGTCGCCGGGCGGTGATCGCCGTAGGCGCGGTCACCGCCGTGTCCGCCGCGGCGCTGCTCGCCGCGTTCTCCTTCTCGGGCTCGCCCTCCGAGGGCACCGAGAGCCGCCAGGAACCCGCCCCCACCGCGCCCGACGGCTCCCCGGGCGGCACGGGCGAGACCACCCCGTCCGCGACGGCCGAGCCGACGGACACGGACCCCCAGGCCCCGGCGCCGGCCACCACGAGCACCCCGCCGACCGCGTCGCCGACCTCGACGACACCCGAGGCCACACCGAGCAAGGGCGTCACGACGCCCCCGGCGCAGTCCCCGACGACGACGCCCGCCCCCACCCCCACGTCGACACCCCCGACCCCCACGGCCTCACCGTCCGCCACGCCCACAGGCAAGCCCGGCCACGGCCCAGGCGGCCCCAAGCACCCCAGATAGCCGAGCCCCTTGGCCCGACGCCACCCCAACCCACCCGGCAGCGCAGCGAGCGGCGCATCCCGGCCGGGCGGCCACCCCGACCCACCCAGCTGTGCAGCGAACGGCGCAGCCCCCACCGACGGCGACCCCAACCCACCCGGGGGCGCGGGGAACTGCGCCACCAGCCACCCCCCACCCCCCACCCGCACCCGGCACCCGACCGAAGCCCCCCCCGTAGCCCCCCCCGCCAAAGCCCCGCAGGGCCACGCAGGGAAACCCCTACGACTCAAATCCGCCCCTTGTTCCCCCCACCCCTCAACGATCACAATGCGCATGACAATCGAGTGGGCGACCGGAAGAACTCCGGTCGCCCCCGTCGTAAGAGGGGACCCCCCACATGAGAAAGCCTCTCGTCGCCGCGCTGTTCGCCCTGGCCGTCACCGGGGCAGGCGCGGCACCCGCGGTCGCGGCTCCCGAGCGGAGCGCCCCCGCACACACACCCACGCTGAAGGCCGTCGACTTCGCCGGTACCGTCGCGCTCAGCAACTGCTCCGGCTCCGTCATCCGCTTCCCGGCCTCCCAGGACAACGACCCGGCGCTCGTGCTGAGCAACGGCCACTGCCTGGAGACCGGCTTCCCGGCGCCCGGGGAGGTCATCGTCGACCAGCCCTCGTCGCGCTCCTTCACGCTGCTGAACTCCGCCGGCCGGGGCGTCGGCACGCTGCGCGCGAGCAAGGTCGCGTACTCCACGATGACCGACACGGACGTGACGATCTATCAGCTCACGCGTACCTACGCGCAGATCAAGAGCACGTACGGCATCAACGCGCTCACCGTCCAGGACACCCACCCGGTCGCCGGCACCGCCATCAAGGTCGTCTCCGGCTACTGGAAGCGGACGTACTCCTGCAACATCGACGGGTTCGTGTACCGGCTGAAGGAGGGCGACTGGACCTGGAAGGACTCGGTCCGTTACACCTCCACCTGCAACACCATCGGCGGCACCTCCGGCTCGCCCGTGATCGACACCGCCACCGGCAAGGTCGTCGCCGTCAACAACACCGGCAACGAGGACGGCCAGCGCTGCACGGAGAACAACCCGTGCGAGGTCGACCAGAACGGCAACGTCACCGTCCGCCAGGGCATCAACTACGCCGAGGAGACCTACCAGATCCCCGCCTGCTTCGGCATCGGCAACAAGCTCGACCTCAGCCGCAGCGGCTGCGTCCTGCCCAAGCCGTAAATCCGCACCCGCACGGGGCGGGCCGGTGCGCGCTCAGACCGCGGTCCTGCGCACCGCCCGCCCCGCCAGCACATCCGTCCGGCGCCCGTCCTCGATCACGAACCGGCCGTCGACCAGCACGTACGGGACGCCCGTCGGCAGCCTGCGCGGGTCGTCGTACGTCGAACCCGCCGCCACCGTCGCCGGGTCGAACAGGACCAGGTCGGCCCGGTGGCCCTCGCGGACCAGACCCCGGTCCGGCAGGCGCAGCCGGGCCGCCGGCCGGCCGGTGAGGTGCGCGACGCACTCCTCCAGCGACAGCACGCCCAACTCCCGTACGTAGTGGCCGAGATAGTGCGGGAAGGTGCCGTAGGCCCGGGGGTGCGGCTTGGTGCCCTGGAGGATGCCGTCCGAGCCGCCGGTGTGGACGCGGTGCCGCATGATCGCCCGCACGTTCTCCTCGTGGCCGACGTGCTGCAGGATCGTCGTGCCGAGCCGGTCGGCCGTCAGCAGCCCGCGGGCCACCGTCCACGGCTCCTCGCCGCGCCGGGCGGCCGCGTCGCGGACCGTGTGGCCGACGTAGGAGGCGAGCGAGGGGTCGCCCACCCCGGAGATCTCGACGGTCTCCCACTCCACCGGCACCCCGTGGCAGCCGTCCGAGCCCTCCACCTCCAGATGGCGGCGGATCCGCTCGGCCGTGTCGTCGTCCGCGAGCCGCTCGAGGATCGACTCCGGGCCGCCCTCGCTCGCCCAGCCCGGCAGCAGGGCGACGAGGGTCGTGCAGCCCGGGGTGTACGGGTAGGTGTCCAGTGTGATGTCGGCGCCCGCGGCCAGCGCGTCGTCCAGCAGCGCCAGCAGCTCGGGCGCGCGCCCCTCGTTCACGCCGAAGTTCATGGTGGCGTGCGCGAGATGCAGCGCGCAGCCCGCCTCCCGCGTCAGCTCCACCATCTCCGCGTACGCCTCGAGCGCGCCCGCGCCGTAGGAGCGGTGGTGCGGGCAGTAGTAGCCGCCGTAGCGGGCCACCACCCGGCACAGCTCGGTCAGTTCGGCATCCTTCGCGTACATGCCCGGCGTGTACGTCAGGCCCGACGACAGCCCGACCGCGCCCTGCTCCAGACCCTCGGCGACCAGCTGCCGCATCCGGTCCAGCTCCCGCGGCGTCGCCTCCCGGTCCTCCCAGCCGACGACCAGCGCCCGAACGGTTCCCTGCGGGATCAGATAGGCGGCGTTGACGGCGATCCCGCGGTCGAGCCGGTCCAGGTACTCGCCGACCGTGCGCCAGTCGAAGTCGATGTCGTCGCCGTGGCCGTTCCAGCCGGCGATGGCCCGGCGGACCTCGCCCAGGGTGCGGTCGTCGACCGGCGCGTACGACAGGCCGTCCTGGCCCAGGACCTCCAGCGTCACGCCCTGCGCCGCCTTCGCGCTGTGGTCGGGGTCGCGCAGCAGCGCCAGGTCGCTGTGCGCGTGCATGTCGATGAAGCCGGGGGACAGGACCAGCCCCTCGGCGTCCAGCTCGCGCATGGCCCGCGGGCGCTGGCAGCCGGCGGCGGCCGCCTCCTTGACGATGGACACGATCCGGCCGTCGTCGATCACGACGTCCGCGCGGTAGGAGTCGGCGCCGGAGCCGTCGACGACGTCCGCGTCCCGGATGACGAGGTCTTCCACTCCTGCCTCCCTAGAAGAACGTACGGATGTAGTCGACGACCGTGCCGTCCGCCTCGGCCACCGGGATCAGCGGCCACTTGTCGAACGACGTGCACGGGTGCGAGAGCCCGAGGCCCACCCAGTCCCCGACCTCCAGCGCCGCCTCGGGGCCGGTACGCAGCCAGGCGTGCTGGTCGGACAGGCCGGTCACCTCGATCCCGGCCGCCGGGCGCTCCTCACCGTCCCGGCGTACCACCTGGGCCACCGGCAGGTCCAGGTCGTACGCCGCGTCCCGCTTGCCCGCGTTGAGGAACGCCTGCTCGGGCGTGGGGCGGGAGACGACCTGCGCCCACAGCCGGAACGCCGGCTCCAGCGCGCCCTCCTCGGGGACCCGGTTGAACGGGGTGAGGCGGCGGTAGTGGCCGTCGTCGTGCGAGACGTACGCGCCCGAACGCAGCAGCTTCAGCACCGGCGCCGACAGGCCGGGGATCTCGGCGAACACTTCGGCGACCGCGTCGAACCAGGCGCTGCCGCCCGCGCTGACCACGATCTCGTCCAGGCCCGCGAACCGCCCCGCCTTGTCGAACTCGGCCGCGAGCGCCACCAGCCGCCGCAGCCACGCCGTCACCCGCTCGTGCGTCGCCTGCGGCACCTCGCCCTCGTACCCGGCGACCCCGATGAGCCGCAGCGTGCGTACGGCAGCCACCGCGTCCGCGACCGCCGCGCACTCGGCGTCCGTGCGCACGCCGGTGCGCGCCCCGTCCCCGGCGGCCAGCTCCACGACGACGTCCAGCGGGCGGGTGGCGCCCGCGAGCGCCGCGTCCATCAGCTCGACCCCGCGCACGGAGTCGACGTAGCAGATCACCCGGAAGTCCGGGTCGGCGTCCTGCCGGTCCGCGATCCAGCGCAGGGCGGCCGGGTCGACCAGCTCGTTGGCGAGGAACACCCGCTGGATCCCGTAGGCCCGTGCCACGCGCACCTGGTGGGGCACGGCGAGCGTGATGCCCCACGCGCCGTGCTCGATCTGCCTCTGGAACAGCTGCGGGGCCATGGAGGTCTTGCCGTGCGGCGCGAAGGCGAGCCCGTGCCGGGCCGCGTAGGTCTCCATCAGCCTCAGGTTGTGCTGCAGGCGCTCGGCGGACAGCGCCAGCACGGGCGTGGCGAAGCCGTCGGTGAACAGGTTGCGGCGCTGGGCGGCGAGCTCGCCGACCCTCAGGCCGTCCGCGTCCGGCGGGAGGCCCTTGAAGCGGTGGTCGACCCGTTCGTCGGCCAGGCGGGCGAGAGCGTCGCTGCTCATGAGAGCCTCCCTGATCAGGCGCGTTGCGTTTGTTGCAACGCTCATTGCGTATGTCGCTTACCGCTGTCTAACATCTCGGCCAACGCGGGGTCAACGAAAGCCGGCCCCCTCACCGAGGAGCTACGACCATCGTGACCAGGACCGCACCCCGTCATGCCCCCGACGTCGACGCCGTCGATGTCGTCGCGGTCGGCGAGTCCATGGTCACGTTCCTGCCCACCCGGCCCGGCCGCCTCGCCGACGTCCCGTCCTTCGAGCGGGCCATCGGCGGCGCCGAGTCCAACGTCGCCTGCATGCTGGCCGCCGCCGGCCACCGCGTGCGGTGGGTCAGCCGGGTCGGCGCCGACGGCTTCGGCGACCACCTGGTCGAGACCGTCGGCGCGTACGGCGTCGACGTCACGTCCGTCCACCGGGACCCGGCACGTCCGACGGGCGTGTACTTCCGCACCGCCGGGGAGCGCGGCACGGACGCGCACGAGGTGGCGTACTACCGGGCGGGCTCCGCGGCGTCGGCGATGTCCGTGTCCACGGTCGGCCTCCAGGCGGCCCGCTCGTGCCGGGTCCTGCACCTGTCGGGGATCACGGCGGCGCTGTCGGACGGCTGCCGGGAGCTGATGCGGGAGCTGACGGCTCCGGCCGCCGACCGGCCCCTGGTGTCGTTCGACGTCAACCACCGGCCGGGGCTGTGGCGTTCCCCGGACGGCCCCGGCGTGCTGCTGGAGCTGGCCCGCAGGGCGGACGTGGTGTTCGTGGGGGAGGACGAGGCGGAGGCCGCCTGGGGTGTCACGGGCGGTCCGCAGGCGATCCGCGCGCTGCTGCCGGAGCCGGGGACGCTGGTGGTGAAGCAGGGCGAGCGGGGCGCCACGGCCCTCTCGGCCCCGGCGCCGCCCGCCTTCGTCCCGGCCCTCCACGTGGACGTCGTGGCGACCACCGGCGCCGGTGACGCCTTCGCCGCCGGATTCCTGCACGCCACCCTCCAGGACCTCCCGACGAAGGCCCGCCTCCGCCACGCCCACCTCTGGGCCGCCGCCGCCCTCACCACCCCCGGCGACCTCACCCCGCCCCCCGCCCCCGCACACGCCGACCGGCTCGCCGACCTCGACGACGGGACATGGGGGACACTTCGACTCGGCCCCGGCTGGACGCAGGCCGAGCAGGCCGAAGAGGAGGTACCCGCCCCATGAGCCAGACCGTCGACCGCGCCCTGAGCATCCTGCCGCTGCTCGCCGAGGGCCCCGCCGACCTCGGACAGGTCGCCGACCGCCTCGGCGTCCACAAGTCCACCGCCCTGCGCCTGCTGCGCACCCTGAACGAGCACGGCCTGGTCTACCGCCAGTCCGACCAGCGCTACCGGCTCGGCGCCCGCCTCTTCGCCCTCGCCCAGGAGGCGATGGAGAACCTCGACATCCGCGAGATCGCCCACCCCCACCTGGCGCGCCTCAACGAGAACTGCGGCCACACCGTCCACCTCGCCGTCTACGAGGAAAACGAGGTCCTCTACATCGACAAGGTGGACAGCCGCTACCCGGTGCGCATGTACTCGCGGATCGGCAAGCCCGTCGCCATCACGGTCGCCGCCGTCGCGAAACTGCTCCTCGCCGACCTGCCCGAGCACGAGCGCCGCGCGGTCGCGGAGAAGCTCGACTACCCCCTGTACACGGCCCGTTCGACACCGAACGCCGACGCCTTCCTCAAGGAGCTGGCCAAGGTGCGCGAACAGGGCTGGGCCACCGACCTCGGTGGCCACGAGGAGTCCATCAACTGCGTCGCCGCACCCATCCGCGGCGCCGACGGCCGGGTGGTCGCCGCGATGTCGGTGTCCGCGCCGAACGTCGTGGTCACCGCCGACGAACTCCTCACCCTGCTCCCGCTGGTGCGCCGTACCGCGGACGCCATCAGCGGCGAGTACTCCGGAAGAACGCCCGTAAAGGACCCCGAATGACGGACAAGACCGCGCTGACGCCGAAGACCCACACCACCCCGCCCGCGAAGTTCTCGCACGGAGTGAAGAAGGGCAACATCCTCCAGGTCGCCGGGCAGGTCGGCTTCCTCCCCGCGGAGGAGGGCAAGGCCCCGACGCCGGCCGGCCCCACCCTGCGCGAGCAGACCCTGCAGACCCTCGCCAACGTGAAGGCGATCCTCGAAGAGGGCGGCGCGAGCTGGGACGACGTGATGATGATCCGCGTCTACCTCACCGACGTGGACCACTTCGCCGAGATGAACGACATCTACAACGCCTACTTCGAGGAGCAGGGCCTCACCCAGCCGCCCGCCGCGCGCACCACGGTGTACGTCGGCCTGCCCGCCGGGCTCCTCATCGAGATCGACGCGCTCGCCGTCCTCGGCTGAGCCGCTGTCCGCGGGGGCGCTGACGCCCCCTCACCTCCCGCACGTCCGCACCCGGTACGGCGCCCCCACGGGCGCCGCGCCGCGATGCCCTCTGCCCGAAAGCACCATGCACTTACCGCGTCCACCACCCCCGCCCCCGTCCCCGTAGAGGACCACTGCGCATGTCCCTCTCCCTCACCGCCTCCGCCCCCGCCGCGACGCCACCCCACACCGGCGGCCTCCTCCTGCTGATCGGCGGCACGCCCGGACTGCTCACGGTCGCCGCCGTGGGCATAGTCCTGCTGCTCTTCCTGATCATCAAGGTCAGACTCCAGCCGTTCGTCGCCCTCCTCGCCGTCTCCATAGCCGTCGGCCTGCTGGCCGGTCTGTCCGTCACCGAACTCTTCGGCACGGTGCAGCGCTCCGACGCCGTCTCCACCATCGAGACCGGCATGGGCGGCATCCTCGGCCACGTCGCGATCATCATCGGCCTGGGCACCATGCTGGGCGCCGTCCTGGAGGTCAGCGGCGGCGCCGAAGTGCTCGCCACGCGCCTGCTCGGCCTGTTCGGCGAACGCCGCACCCCGCTCGCCATGGGCCTGACCGGCCTGATCTTCGGCATCCCGGTCTTCTTCGACGTCGGCATCTTCGTCCTGGCGCCGATCGTGTACGCCGCCGCCAAACGGTCCGGCAAGTCGATCCTCCTCTGCTGCCTCCCGCTCCTGGCCGGCCTGTCGATGACGCACGCCTTCCTGCCGCCGCACCCCGGCCCGGTGGCCGCCGCCGGCCTGCTGCACGTCGACCTCGGCTGGGTCATCCTCATGGGCGTCGTCTGCGGCATCCCGGCGGTCCTCGCCGCGTGGGCGTACGCCGCCTGGATCGGCAGGCGGATCTTCGTCGCCGTACCGCAGGACATGGTCGAGGCGGCGGCGGACGCCAAGCGCGCCGTCCTCGACGAACAGCGCGCCTCGGGCGCCGAACCCCGCGAGCAGCCGGTGCCGCTCGGCACGGTCCTCGCCATCATCGGTACGCCGCTGGTGCTGATCCTCGCCGCCACCTTCTCCTCGATCGCACTCGACCCCTCCACCCTCCGCTCGGTGATCGAGTTCTTCGGCCACCCGTTCGTCGCCCTCACCATCGCCCTGCTGCTCGCGTACTACCTGCTCGGCATCCGCCGCGGCTGGTCCCGCACGTCCCTGGAGACCGTCTCGACGGCCTCGCTGAAGCCGATCGGCAACATCCTGCTGGTCGTCGGCGCGGGCGGGGTCTTCGGCGCCGTGCTGAAGGCGAGCGGGGTGGCGCAGGCGCTGTCGGACACGTTCCACGACGTGGGCCTGCCGGTGATCGTCCTGTCGTACCTGATCTCGCTCGTGCTGCGGGTCGCCCAGGGCTCGGCGACCGTCGCGATCGTGACGACGGCGGGCATCGTCGCACCGCTGCTGACGGAGGGTCACCACTCCCAGGCCTTCACGGCCCTGGTCATCATGGCCATCTCCGCGGGCTCCATCTTCGCCTCCCACGTCAACGACGGCGGCTTCTGGATGGTCGCCAAGTACTTCGGCATCAGCGAGCGGGACACGCTGAAGTCGTGGACGGTGCTGGAATCGGTGCTGTCGCTGGCCGGGTTCGCGGTCGCAGCGGCTGTGAGCCTCCTCGTATGACGATGCTTCGTATAACGATGCAGGGGCTGACTGTGTGCGACACAGGATCGTCGACCATACTGCTCCGCTGTGGAGCAGCGCATAGGTGAGAGCAGCCGGCCCCTGAAGGCCGAGGCCCTGAAGGCCGAGCCCGTGACGGGCGCCGGGTTCGACCCGGCGTTCGTCCCCGGCCTCACGTCGCCGGTGTCCGACAACGCCGAAAAGGCACAGGACGCCGTGCCGGAGACGGCCGAGGAGACTCCGGAGCCCAAGGAGGTGACGCCTGCGGAGGACGTTTCCGAGGACGGGTCCGGTGACGTTTCCGGCGACGGTGCCGGTGACGCCTCCGGGGAGGACGACGCGCCCGCCGGCGGCCCCGTCTTCGAGGCCGCCGACCGGCGCGCGCGGATCGTCGCCGACCACCGGGGCGTACGCCTGTCCCTCGACGACCAGGCGTGCGAGTTCCGTTGGGACGAGATCGGCGCGGTGGAGACGGAGACGGCCCGCTTCGGCAAGCGGTTCACGGTCACCGTGTACACGCCCGAGCGCCGCTGGTACCCGATCGAGATCGAGGCCGGGTCCCGCGCCGACTTCGCGACATGGGAGGCGGAACTGGACGCGGTCCTCGACGCGTACTTCGAAGAGGACACGGAAGCCGAAGCCGAAGCGGAAGCCGAAGCGGAAACCGGGTCCGCGACGGACGGCGACGACTAGGCCCTCTTGCCGCCCCGCCGCCTTTGGGCTTTCTTTGCCCTCATGGCGGACACCACTGGACACCCCGCAGACACTCAGGTACCGGACCCCCCACTCCGCAAGGCGAGTTGGCGCCACATCGGCCCCGGCATCGTGGTCGCCGCCACCGGTGTCGGCGCCGGTGACCTGGTGGCCACGCTCATCGCCGGCAGCAACTTCGGCTACACCCTGCTGTGGGCGGCCGTGGTCGGCTGCCTGGTGAAGATCTCTCTCGCCGAGGCGGCCGGCCGCTGGCACCTGTCCACCGGCCGCACCCTCTTCGACGGCTGGGCGAGCCTCGGCCGCTGGACCGGATGGTTCTTCGGCGTCTACGCCGTCGTCTGGGGCTTCGTCTACGGCGCGGCGGCGATGTCGTCCAGCGCGCTGCCGCTGCAGGCGCTCTTCCCGCACGTGATGGACCTGACGTGGTGGGGCGTGGCCTGCGGCCTGGTCGGTCTCGTCTTCGTCTGGTTCAACCAGTACGCCGTCTTCGAGAAGGTCATGACGGTCCTGGTCGGCGTCATGTTCGTGGTGACGGTGTACCTGGCGATCCGCGTCACGCCCCATCTGGGGGACGCGGTGGCCGGACTCGTCCCCGTACTGCCCGACGAGAAGGACTCCGTCCTCAACACCCTCGGCCTGATCGGCGGCGTCGGCGGCACCATCACCCTCTCCGCGTACGGCTACTGGGTCAACGCCAAGGGCTGGACCGACACCGGCTGGATGAAGGTCATGCGGCTGGACAACCGCATCGCCTACGCCACCACCGGCATCTTCGTCATGGCGATGCTGTTCGTCGGCGCGGAGCTGCTGCACTCGGCGAACGTGGCCCTCGCGAGCGGCGACAAGGGCCTGATCCAGCTCGGCGACATCCTGGAGCAGGAGTACGGCCCTGCCACCGCGAAGTTCTTCCTGATCGGCTTCTTCGCCACCTCCTTCACCTCCCTCATCGGCGTCTGGCACGGCGTCAGCCTGATGTTCGCCGACTTCGTGGCCCGGCTGCGGGCCGGCCGTACACAGGCGGCGGGGGAGGAGGCGGTGACGGGCGAGGCGGTCGCCTCGGGGGCGCGGGAACGCTCCTGGCCGTTCCGCGCCTACCTCCTGTGGCTGACCTTCCCGCCCATCGTCCTGCTGTTCCAGGGCCAGCCCTTCCGCCTGGTCATCCTCTACGGCGTGCTGGGCGCGGCGTTCATGCCGTTCCTGGCGCTGACCCTGGTCTGGCTGCTGAACTCCGCCCGCACGCCCCGCCACTGGCGCAACGGCCCGCTCAGCAACGCGATGCTGGCCGTGGCGGGGCTGCTGTTCCTGGTCCTGTGCGTGAAGCAGGTCTGGGACCAGCCGTGGTCGGAGTTCTTCTAGCCCCGGTCCCGGGTCATCAGCGCCAGCGCGGGCTGAGGGCGATCTCCCTCAGCTGCCGGATGGTCAGCGCCGGAGTGGCACGGGTGGCAGCGTCGTGCTGCGAGCCGGAGTTGAAGGCGCTGATGACGACCCGGAAACCGTCCGTGCGCATGGTGTCGACGGTCCACATGACGACGCCCTCGCCGCCCTTCTCCCCGGGGCCCTGGTGCACGGCGACCTGCGTGCCGTCGGGCAGCGTCTCGTCCCCGGAGCCGAAGAGGTCGCCGCGCGCGTCGCCGAAGTTCGGCTGCACGTTGACCTGCACCAGGCTCCTGCCCTTGCCGTCGTCGAGGACGGCGTAGGCGAAGTCGCCGTCCTCACCGCTCTTGTCGACGACCTTCAGCTTCTTGGGAAGCAGGGAGAGCAGCTTGGTGCGGGCGTGCAGCTCGGCGCCCGGGTCCGTGGGGTCGGGGGAGGGGCGGTGGGGATCGCGCGGGAGGGAGTCGACGAGGGGCCGCCAGTCCTTCGCCGAGGCGAGCCGGGTCAACGCGGCCGGGTCCAGCGGAGGCTCGTCCCGGCTGACGGCCGCGTCCTTCTCGGCGGGCGCGTTCCACTCCATCACGGCGACGTGCTGACCGGTCGGCGTGATCAGGTCGGCGGTCCAGTTCTTGGTGTCCACACGCCGGTCGGGATACTCGTAGCCCTGGAGGATCCTGATCACCGAGCCGTCCGCGAGGTGGTTCGTCACGCAGGAGTCGTACGGGATGTAGACCTTGTCCGGGCACTGCACCGCCTGCCGCGCGTCCAGCCCGCCCGGCTCCACCTTGTTGAGGCTGACGGACAGGGCGGCGGCCCCCTTGCCGTCGTCGTAGACGACGGAGGCGACGGGGAACACCCCGGGCCCCTCCTCGGATCCGCGCCCTTCCTTCTTGCTGAACTTGCCCTGAGGCAGCAGCCGTTCGAGGGTCTGGAGCATCTGCTGCTTGGTGACGCCCGTGGCCGTCGCGCCCTTGGCCGGCTGCGGCTTGCTCGCGGCGGCGGACAGCTCCGGGGCCGCGGGGGAGTCCTGGCCCCACGGCACGAGGAGCACCCCGCCCACTCCGGCGAGCGCGACACCGGCCACGCCGCCGAGGACGGCGGCCCGGCGCCGCAGCCGCAGCCGCCGGCCCCGCCGCGCGCCGGCGGCGGTGAGGGCGTTCCGGTCGGTCTCGAAGGTGCCGCCGGTCTGGTGCAGGACGGCGGAGAGCCGGTCCTCGAAGGGGTCGTCGTGCGGATCGCTGTGCGGGTCGTTGTGCTGGTCGAGAGGCATGGCAGAACCACCGTTTCCGCGAGGTGGATGGATGAAGGGCGAGTCGGAGGGGGCTCAGGGCCGGGCGTACGCGCCGATGTCCTCGCCCAGCAGCTCCCGCAGCCGGGCCAGCGCCCGCACACACCGGGTCCGCACGGACGCCGAACTGGCACCCAGCACAACGGCGGTCTCCTGGATGGACCGGTCCTCCCAGTACCGCAGGACGACCACCGCCCGGTCCTTGGCGGGCAGCTGTGCGAGCGCGTCGAGCAGCGTCAGCCGCAACGGCGTGTCGCCCGCGGCGTACGGCGTCTCCGGCACCGCGGCGGTCACCCGTTCCCCGCTGCTGCGCCGCCGCTGATGGGCGAGGAAGGCCCGGGTGAGCACGGTCTGGGCGTAGGCGGCCGGGTTGTCGGCGCGACAGACGCGTCCCCAGCGGACGTAGATCCGCCCGAGTGTCTCCTGGACGAGGTCCTCGGCGAGGTGCGTGTCCCCGGCGGTGAACAGACACGCCGACCGGTACAGATGGCCGGCCCGCACCGCCGCGAACTCCGCGTAGTCCTCAGCGCGGGCCTGTCTCATCTGCTCCCCCTGGTCGTTGCGTCACTCATGGCGAGGCGGGTGCGTGCGCTGCCTCCACCTCATCGATGCGATGGGGAGCGGAAATGTTTCACCCCGTCCCGGGTTTGGTGTAAAGGACTTCGCGGGCCTGTTCCGCGGCGCGGGCGATGGCCTCGGAGACGAAGTCGACGAAACGGGCGATGTTCTCGAGACGCGCCCTGGACTTCTCCCGGGCGGCCGTCGACGGCTGGCACATCCGGGCGTTGAAGGGAGCCCCAAGACAGGACGAAGCCCTGTCGGCCGGGGCAGGACGGGCAATAAGCATCACCTGATCACCGATGCCACCGGCATCCCGCTCGCCGCCACCCTGACCGGCGGCAACCGCAACGACGTCACCCAGCTGATCCCGCTCCTCCAAACCGTGCCGCCCGTGCGGGGCAAGCGCGGCCGGCCCCGGCGCCGCCCGGACGTGGTGCTGGGCGACGGCGGCTACGACCATGACAAGTACCGCCGTCTGGTCCGGGACCTCGGCGTGAAGCCGCTGATCGCCCGCCGCGGCACCGAGCACGGCTCCGGCTGGCACCCGACGCTGGGTCGTGGAGCGTACGTTTGCCCATCTGCACGGGTTCCGCCGTCTGTGGGTGCGCTGGGAGACGCGCGACGACCTCCACGAAGCCTTCCTCACCCTGGGATGCGCACTGATCTGCTGGAGAAGACTCCGCACTGCGATGGGTCTTTGAGGCGGCGCTGCGGGAGTTCAGGGTCCAGTGGACTCCTCCGCCAGATCCTTGATCGCGCTGAGGCGGTGTTCCCACTGGGCGGCGAGGGTGTCCATCCACCGCGTTGTCCGCCTCAGTGGTTGCAGGTCGGCTTCGTAGCGGACCTCGCGTCCGGCCCGGTGGGCGCGTACCAGTCCGGCGCGGTCGAGGACGGACAGGTGTTTGGCCACCGCCTGGCGGGTGATGGGGAGGCTTGCCGCCAGGGATGTCGAGGTCGCGCCGCCTTCGCGGGCAAGGACGGCCAGGACCTCTCGGCGGGTCGGGTCGGCCAGGGCCATCAGGACGTCGTCGGGGGCCTGTTCGCCCTCGGTGGTGCGGGTCATGCCGTGGTCTGTTCGCAGTCCGCGCGCAGTTGGTCGAGCTTGCCGGGCCAGTTCTGGCTGTTGGCGCGGTGCCGGTCGGTGGCCTCGTCGGTGGGCAGCCTGAGGTGCGCGAAGCCGCTCTCGACCATGGTGAGCCGGGTGCCTCCTGTGGAGTCGTCTTCGGTCAGGGTGAACTCGACCAGGGTGGCGTTGGAGTCGTCCGGCTCCTCGTCTGCGGCGCCTTGAGACCACCGCCAGGACAGGACGCGCGGCGGCTCGACTGTCTGGATACGGGCGGGAATGACGCCGTGGACGCCGTGGTCGAAGACCAGGAGACCGCCGGGGCGCAGGTCGATCTTGACCGGCTCCCCATTGCCGAACCAACGGCCGAGGAAAGCAGGCTCGCTCAGCACGGACCAGACCCGTTCCCTGGAGGCGTTGATCAGGATGGCGCGTTCGATCGTGTTGTGGATCACTGCAACCTCATCTCATCCGGATGTGCTACCCAAAGGTTGCACATCAGAAAGCCCAGGCGCAACCGGTCGGTTGCGCATGAGGTAAGTGGCCGCTTGGGTCCCGTCAAGCGTCGAGCACCCGCTACTCATTCTGTTAGGAGTACTAAGTGAACGCCCCCGGCGCCGCAGCCGCTCTTTGCCCGTCCTTGGCCGTTCTCATACTCCGCTCATAATCGTCCTCCCTACCCTCGGAGGTTGGCATGCGTACAGAGTGAATTGCGGGGGCCGGGGGACATGTCGGATCTGGCTGTCAGGGGTTTCGCGGAAGTGCCCAGCGGTGCGAGAAGAGCCATCGGTCGCCGCGAAACATAGCCTGGCGTGCCCGCACCACCGGTGGGGCGTCACAGCTTGGGCGGCTGACAGTCAGGCGTACACCACTCCGATTCCGGGGGCAGAACCCTCTCTCCTTCATCGACCCGCTCGGCCTGTCACCCTGCACCAGGACAACGCGAAGTTTGTGGGGACCTTCTGATGGGTGACAACGACCTTGAGTCGAAAATTCGTGAACGCTTGCGCTCCCTCGCCTCGGGCACTGTAGCGCCTGACGAAAGCGCAGACTGGGCCCTCGAAGTCATGGAGTCGGACGTGCCGGAGCTGTGCGACGCAAGGATCTGGACCGCCCTGGACCGCCTTTCCGGCGCCGACCTCATGGTGGGTCCCGGCCAGTATCTTCACGGCACGGACGACTACGCGGAATGGCTTGCGGAATTCGATGCCGACGGCAGCAGGTGGCCGGGGAAGTAGCCGGCACAGTTCGACCCGGACGAGACGACACGTTCCCTGGCCGGGGCCGGGTGGGACCTGAGGCGTCAGCGGCCGCCTCTCATCAGGGTGGCCGAGTGGGCGGCACGGCCGCCGGTGGAATAGCGTGCCGCTGATGTCGTACGTCCATGACCTCCTCGCGAACCCGGATGCCCTCCACCGCCTTTACGGAAAGGTCCCGGATCTGAGCGCCGGCCTCCGTGTCCGTTCGGTGAACCGGAGCCCCTACGGCCCGACGCTGACCCTGCGGGTCGATCTGCCGGGCTTCCCGGCCCGCCCGCCGCAGGAATGGATGGACGCGGGGGCCGACACGGTGCAGTGCCACCTGGCGTTCCTGGCCGTGGAGAACGTCACGCTGTCCGCCTGGACTCCCCCCGCCCTCGGCCGACTCACAGCAGTACCCAGCGTGCCCAGAGGCGTCACGAGAGGATCCATGACGATGACCCGGTCCATCGACCGCACCAAGTCGCTCGAGCAATTGGACGGTGAGCGCTGGGGCGACCCGCCCACCGATGCGACGTCGCTGGTCAGGACCGTCCATGAGTGGCGCCGACGCCCGATCGGCACGCTGGAACCTCATGAGTTGGCGCGTCTGATCGGCCAGAACGTCGGCTTGCCCTGGCTCTTGCCACTGGCTCTGGACATTCTTGGCCGCGAGGCGGAGGAACAGGCTGCCGGGGGCTTCCTCGACGGTGACTTGCTCTACGCGGTCGTCACCAGAGGCTCCGACGTGTGGGACCAGCATCCTGATCTCGCCCGCGAACTGAAGTCACTCCTGCCCTTGCTGAAGGATGTGTCGCGGTACGTGAAGTCGGAGATCGACGTGTTCCTCGCATCGATCCCGGACGGCATGTGAACGAACGCAGCCGCCTTGTTGAAGAACGTCGCTGCCCCGTCGTCACGGGCAGGGGCAGCAGATCAGCGGCAGGTTCAGCGCAGCGTCGGTATCGGGGCTGAGCAAGGGGGCGCACCCCGCTCGGACCACGTGGAGTCGCCAGGGGCGGCCCCCGCCGCGAGGGCCTTGGCGGAGGCAGCCGGGGGAGTAGCCGGCACAATTCGACCCGGACGACACGTTCCCTGGCCGGGCCGGGTGGGACCTGAGGCGCAGCGGCCCGCCTCACGGAACGGCTCCACCTGGTTCGGACGCGGCCAACGGGGACGTCTATCGGATCTCCATCGGCGGCAGGTATCAAGACGACGCGGGCAACCTCTGTCACAGGCAGATGCACAATCCGAAAGGCCCCAATCAATAAGGTGACGGATGAGGGTTCTCGAATGAAGGCAGAATCGCTGCTCGACCTTGTTCGCATGGTCTCGCATGCAGACGCGAGACGTCGAGAGGAGGGCGCCGAGAAGGCTACCGACTGGGTTTCCTCCTACTCGGAGTGCGAAGCTGCCGCGCTTGCAGCCGTGCTTTCACTGGCGGCCGCCTGTGAAGAGGATGAGGGAACTCTGGAAGCGCAACTGCATGCCCTTCTCGAGATCGCCTCGACCGGCCATGTGACGACGGCTCATCTGGAGCATCTGCGTCAGGTGAAGCAGGAGGAATTCTAGGATGAAATCCAGGGATATTTCACGGATCTTCTGCAGGGGTGAGGCGCATGTGCTCGGGAGGCAGCGACAGTTCACTCACGCCCCACGTTCCTGACCTCCTGATAAATCCGCCGCCCTGGCAGGGGGGCGGATGCCGGACACCGACTTCTGTGACCTCGCGGCACTGCGGCGAGAGTCCTGTGAGGCCGGAGCCGCCCGCCCCGCTTTTCCTCGACGGTGACTTGCTTTAAGGCGGCATTCAGCAGGGGGCGGGCTGCCCTGCCCCCGTCACCGCGGGCAGGGCATGGCTTCGGGTCACGCGTCACGCGTCACGGCAGCGCGTGCACATGCGCCCCCACCGCCGACGACCACGCGTTCCCCGCGGCCGCGTCCCAGTTGGTCGACCAGGTCATCGCACCCCGCAGGTCGGGGTACGTCTTCGACGGTTTGAAGGTGCCGCAGTTGGTCAGCTTCGTCAGGCAGTCCAGGGCGTTGTCCACCACGCTGGGGGAGACGTAGCCGCTGCCCGACGCGCGGGTGGAGGCCGGGAGGCCGAGGCCCACCTGGGACGGCGACAGGCCGCCCTCGAGCTGGATGCAGGCCAGGGCGGTGAGGAAGTCGACCGTGCCCTGGCTGTAGACCTTGCCGTCGCAGCCGAGCATCGAACCGCTGTTGTAGTACTGCATGTTGACGACCGTGAGGATGTCCTTCACGTTCAGCGCCGTCTGGAAGTAGCCGGCGGACGTGGACTGCATGTCGATCGTCTGCGGGGCCATGGTGAGGATCAGGGACGGGCCCCCCTTCGCCGCGAGCGCCCGCAGCGCCTGCGTCATGTACGTCGGGTTCAGCCCGCTCTCCAGATCGATGTCGACGCCGTCGAAGCCGTACGTCTGCATCAGCGCGTACACGGAGTTGGCGAAGTTCGTCGCGGACGCCGAGTCACTGATGGACACCGTGCCGTTCTGGCCGCCCACCGAGACGATGACCTTCTTGCCGGCGGCCTGCTTGGCCCGGATGTCCGCCTTGAACTGGTCGACGGTGTAGCCACCCAGGCCCGCCGAGTCCAGCGTGAAGCTCACGGCGCCCGGCGTGGTCGTCGCGTCCGCGAAGGCGACGGCGATGATGTCGTACGCCGACGGCACGTCCGACAGCTTCTGCACCGTCGCGCCGTTGTTGAAGTTCTGCCAGTAGCCCGTCACCGTGTGCTTCGGCAGCCCCGTACCGCCACCGCCACCGGTGCCGGCGGTCGTCGCCGGCACGGCCGCCGACCTCGCCGACTCACCGGCCGCGTTGGACGCCGTGACCTGGAAGGAGTACGACGTGGCGGCCGCGAGCCCGGAGACCGTGGCCGACGTGCCCGTCACCGACGCCGCTTTCGCGCCGTCGCGGTAGACGGTGTACCCCGTCGCGCCCGGCACCGCGTTCCAGGAGAGGGAGACGGAGGAGGACGTCGTACCGGAGACGGCCAGGCCCGCCGGGGCGGCGGGGACGGTCGGGGCCGGGTCGGTGCCTCCGCCGCCGTCGGGGCCGTACACCTGCACGTCGTCGGCGTAGTACGCCGCCTGGCCGTACCAGCCGTGCAGGTACAGCGTCACCGACGTCGTGGACGCGCCCGTGGTGAAGCTCGTCGTCAGCTGCTTCCAGGAAGCGGAGTCCGGCGTCCACGTCGAGACGTCGCTCGTGCCCGTGCCCGTCACGCCCAGGTAGGCGTACCCGCCCTGGACCCACGCGCTCAGGGAGTACGTCGAGTTGGGCTTGACGGCGACGGTCTGGGCGCACCGGGCGTTGTCCTGCCCGGCGGGCGTGGCCTTCAACGCGGCCGCACCGCCGTGCACGGGCGAGGAGACGGTCGCCCCGCTGCCGGCGGAACAACTCCAGTTGCCCAGACCGGACTCGAAGCCGGCGTTCCGGGCGTTGTTGACGTCCGCTGCGGACGCCTGGCCCGCACCGGCGAGGGTGAGAGCGAGGGCGGCGGTGACGGCACCGGACCAGAGCCGGGCCGATCGGTTGTGTGGGGACATGGGCACAAGTTGGTCCAGACCAATATGACTGTCAAGAGGTCCAGACCAAATCGGTGACCTGTGGGGCTGATCGCGCAACCTGCCCCGTTTTGGCGTGACTTGTCAGACGGCAAATCCTTCTCAGCTCCACAAACGCTGTTCTCCGCTCACAGACGCGTGGTTACAGTGCTCACGTAGTCACGCAGTGAAGTCACGCCGGTGGACTCACGTGACCGGTGGGACCGGCCGGTGTGGAGCGGGGACGTGAGGGGGGAGCTGCACGTGCCAACTGCCGTCGCCGTGACCAGTGCCGAACTGGCCCTGCCGGCGCAGGACGAGCGGACCCTGCCCGCCGCCGTCCTGCCGGACCTCGACCGGCAACCGCTGGAGCAGGCGGTTCTCAGCCTGCACGCCCTCGTCGAACAGTACGGACATGTCGTCGTCGTGTACTCACGCGGCGCCCCGGCCGGTGTCGAGCAGCGGCTGCACACCGTCCGCTCCCTGCTGGAGAGCGACCGGATCGCGCTCTTCCGGCCCGATCTGCCGCCCCTCGCCGTCGCCGTCCTCGCCCGCCAGCTTCGCCAGCTCGCCTCCTGCGATCTGTCTCCCGGCGTCCTCGCCTCGGCCGGGAGGCTGCTCACCCACTACCTCCACGCCGGCGCCCTGCTCGGCTCCGTCGCCCGCCTCGACCGCGTCCCCGTCGACCTCAAGGCGCACGCCCGGTCCTGGCTGCCGGGCAGTCAGTTCGCCGTCCTCGCCCACCCCGAGCCGCAGCTGGTCCGGCTGGGACCCGAGGCCGCCCTGAAGGGCCCGGAGTTCGCGACGCGGCTGGTGCACGCCAAGGGGCAGCTCACCTCCGACTGGGTCACCGGCACCCTCGCCCCCGCCTGGAACGTTCAGGGCCTGCACGAGGCGCCGCTGCCCACCGAGTCCGCCGCCTGGTGGGGCACCGGCAAGCTCGTCGAGTTCTGCTCCTACCTGTCCGATCTGCCGGTGCTGTACCAGCTCGTCACCTCCGTACGGCAGAGCACCTGCCACTGGTGCGGTATCCGCGTCATCGGTGACCGCTGCGTCTTCTGCTCCGCCGCACCGCCGCCCGCCCACGACCTCCCGGTCCCCGCGGGCTGAGCCCGTCCGACCGCCCCCGCCACCCCCCTCGCCCACCATCCGATGAGGTTGCACGGTCCATGAACTCCCGTCAGCGCCGCGGCGTCATCCTCCTGCTCCTGTCGGTCCTGTGCGCGCTCGGCGCGTTCGCCGGCGTCCTGTCCGTCGTGGACGACGTGAAGTCCAAGGTCGGGCCCGAGGTCACGGCGTACGAGGTCAAGAGCGACGTGGCGCCCTACACCGAGCTCAGCCCCGGCCAGTTCAAACAGGTGAAGATGCCCGAACGGTGGCTGTCGGACACCGCCGTCACCGACCTGGCCGCCCTGCGCGGCAAGATCGCCGTCACCACTCTGCGGGCGGGCTCCCTGCTGCAGCGCGACATGATCGTCGACCAGCCGGCCCTGCGGCCCGGGCAGCAGGAGGTCGCCATCATGATCGACGCGGCCACCGGGGTCGCCGGCCAGATCACCCCCGGCGCGTCCGTCAACGTCTACGCCACCTTCGAAGGACAGAAGCAGGGCGACCCGGACCAGTCCCGGGTCATCGTCACCGGCGCCAAGGTCCTCAACGTCGGCAGGCTCACCGCCCTCGAACCCGACGCCGACCGGCGCACCCGCACCACCGAGGCCGTCCCCATCACCTTCGCGCTCTCGGCGCTCGACGCCCAGCGCATCACCTACGCCGAGTCGTTCGCCAAACGGGTCCGACTCGCCCTGGTGGCCCCGGGCGGTGACGCGAGCGTGCCTCCGCAGGCCCGGACGTACGAACTCGCCAAGGACAAGTGAGAGGCCCGCATGCCCACGAGGATCCTCCCCGCGGTCGGCGACACCGACGCCGTCCGGTCCCTGACGACCCTGCTCAGCCAGCTGCCCGACACCGAACCCGCCGCCCCGGTCGCCGACTCCACCCAGCTCGTCGACGCCCTCGCCCGCCTCGCCGGCGAGTCCGTCGACGAACTGCCCGAAGTCGTCGTCGTCCACGAGCGCATCGGGCCCGTTCCCGCCCTGGAACTCATCCGCGAAGTCGCCCTGCGCTTTCCGTCGGTCGGCGTCATCCTCGTCACCACCGACGCCAGCCCCGTCCTCTTCTCCGCCGCCATGGACGCCGGCGCCCGCGGCCTGCTCGCCCTGCCCCTGTCGTACGAGGAACTCGCCGGCCGGGTTCAGACCGTCGCCCAGTGGTCGGTGGGCGTCCGGCGCCACCTCGGGCACGGCGGTGACGTCTTCACCGGCTCCGGTGGCACCGTCGTCACCGTCAGCGGCGCCAAGGGCGGAGTCGGCACCACCGTCACCGCCGTCCATCTCGCTCTCGCCGCGCAGGCCGCGGGGCGCACCACCGCCCTCGTCGACCTCGACCTGCAGACCGGCGACATCGCCTCCTACCTCGACGTGCAGTTCCGCCGCTCGGTCGTCGACCTCGCCGCCATCACCGACATCACCCCGCGCGTCCTCGCCGACGCCGTCTTCAACCACGACACCGGACTGGCCCTGCTGCTCGCCCCGGCCGAGGGCGAACGCGCCGAGGACGTCACCGACCGCGCAGCCCGCCACCTCGTCAGCGCCCTGCGCTCCCGCTACGACATCGTCGTCGTCGACTGCGGCGCCCAGCTGTCCGGCGCCGGGGCGACGGCCGTGGAGATGGCCGACTCGGCCCTGCTGGTCACCACCCCGGACGTGGTCGCCGTCCGCGGCGCCAAGCGGGCCGTACGCCTGTGGGACCGGCTTCAGATCCGCAAGGCCGAGGAGACCACCGTCGTCGTCAACCGGCACACCCGCAGTACGGAGATCCAGCCCGCCCTCATCCAGAAGATCACCGGCACCGCCCTCGCGGCCACCGTGATCCCGGCCCACTTCAAGGAACTCCAGGCCGTCGTCGACGCCGGCCGGCTGCACCAGCTGGAGAGCAAGTCGGCCGTGAAACAGGCCCTGTGGACCCTCGCCGGCGAACTCGGCCTCGTCCGCCCCGCCGAGGGCGGCCACCGGGCCGGCGGGCGCGGCGCGCTGGTGCTGCGCAGACGGAGGGAGGGCGGGTGAAGCGCTGGAAGGACGGGGGACAGGTCACCGTCGAGTTCCTCGGCATGACCCCACTGATCATCATCACCCTGGTCGTGCTGTGGCAGTGCGTCCTCGTCGGCTACACGTTCACCCTCGCCGGCAACGCGGCCGACGAGGCGGTACGGGCAGGCACGGCAGCCGACCCGGGAACTCGCGACGCGGCCTGTCAACAGGCCGGCACGGACAAGCTGTCGGGCCCCTGGCGGGGCGCCGCGGACGTCGGCTGCGTGACGGCGGACGGCTATGTGAAGGCCCACGTCCGTCTGGAAGTGCCCATCCTCTTCCCGGGCGTGATCGGCTTCCCGTTCCCGGTCCACGGCTCGGCGGGCGCAGTGGAGGAGGCGAAGGACTGATGCACTGCGAGCGCGCACACCGGTTCCGCGACCGCGGACAGGTGGCCATCGAGTACCTCGGCTTCCTGCCGGTGCTCCTCCTCGTCGCCCTTGCCGGCATCCAGCTGGGCCTGGTCGCCTATGCCGCCCAGCAGGCCGGTACGGCGGCGCGGGCGGGGGCACGCAGCGCCTCCCTGGACGACGACTACCAGCAGGCGTGCCGGGACGCCGTCAGCGACGCCTTGGCCGGCGGCACCACCTGCGACAAGGCCGACCTGGGTGAGGCCGTCCAGGTCACCGCCTCCGTCCACATCCCGAACCTGGTCTGGGACTTCGGCAACGCCACGCGCACCGCGACCATGCCGCTCGACCACCGACCGAGGAGCACCTGAGATGAGTCTGCGGGCACGCGTCACCTCCCCCGAGGAGCACCGCGGCCGCGGCGAGGACGGCCACTTGGTCGCCTCCTACCGTGCCAAGCTGCTGGAGGAGATCGACCTCGCGGAGATGGGGGCCCTGGCCGCCGCCGACCGCCGGGCCCGCCTCGAACGCGTCCTCGGCCACATCATCAGTCGAGAGGGCCCCGTCCTGTCCACGGTCGAACGCTCCCAGCTGATCCGCCGCGTGGTCGACGAGGCGCTCGGCCTCGGCATCCTGGAACCCCTCCTCGAGGACGCCTCGATCACCGAGATCATGGTCAACGGGCCCGACGCGATCTTCGTCGAGCGGGCCGGCCGCGTCGAACAGCTCCCGCTCCGCTTCGCCAGCGCCGATCAGCTGATGCAGACCATCGAGCGGATCGTCTCCACGGTCAACCGCCGCGTCGACGAGTCGAACCCGATGGTCGACGCCCGCCTTCCGTCCGGCGAACGCGTCAACGTCATCATCCCGCCGCTGTCCCTGACCGGCCCCACCCTCACCATCCGCCGCTTCCCGCGCTCCTTCACCCTGCACGAGCTGGTCGGCTTCGACTCCCTCGACGAGCACATGGTGTTCCTGCTCGCCGGCCTGGTGCAGGCCCGCTTCAACATCATCGTCTCCGGCGCCACCGGCACCGGAAAGACGACCCTGCTCAACGCACTGTCCGGGCTGATCCCCGAGGGCGAACGCATCATCACCATCGAGGACTCCGCCGAACTCCAGCTCCAGCAGTCCCACGTGATCCGCCTGGAGTCCCGCCCGCCCAACGTCGAGGGCAAGGGCCGTATCACCATCCGCGACCTGGTCCGCAACTCGCTGCGCATGCGGCCCGACCGGATCGTCGTCGGCGAGGTCCGCGGCGGCGAGTCCCTCGACATGCTCCAGGCCATGTCCACCGGCCATGACGGCTCCCTGGCCACCGTGCACGCCAACAGCGCCGAAGACGCCCTCACCCGGTTGCAGACCCTCGCGTCCATGTCCGACGTGGAGATCCCCTTCGTGGCCCTGCACGACCAGATCAACAGCGCCGTCGACGTCATCGTCCAGCTCACCCGCTTCCCGGACGGCGCCCGCCGCATCACCGAGATCGCCCTGCTCGACAGCCATGGCGGCGAGCCGTACCGCCTGGCCACCGCCGCCCGCTTCCAGGCCCAGCCGATGACCGGGGACGGCCGCGTATACGGCACCTTCCAGTACTTCCCGCTGCCGCGCCGCACCGCAGACCGCCTCTACATGGCCGGCCAGCCCATCCCCCAGGCCTACGGCGTCGCCCACAGCGCCGAACAACTGGCCACCCGAGAGGCGAGGTAGGCCGCCATGCACCTGCACACTCTGATCATCCTGACCACCGGCGTCACCCTGCTGACCTGCGTGCTGGCCGTCGTCGGCGGCCACCTCTACGCCCGCGGCAGGGCCCAGCGCGCGGCCCTCGTCGAGCGCCTGACGCACACCGGCCCGCTCCCCGTCACAGGCCGTACCCGCCACTTCCGCGACCTGGACCGCCGCTTGCGCCGCACCCGACTCGGCCGGAGGCTGGAGCTGCGCCTGGCCGCCACGGGACTGGATGTGACCCCGGGCGAGTTCACGGCGGCGATGCTGGCCACCGTGACCGGCCTGTGGCTGCTCGGCCAGGCGACCCTGGCCCCCTTCTTCGGCCCCATCGCCGGCCTGCTCGGCGTCTGGGCGGCCGTGCAGTTCCTCACCTGGCAGCGCCAGAAACGCATCGAGAAGTTCATCAACCAACTCCCCGAACTCGCCCGCATCCTGGCCAACGCCACCCAGGCCGGCCTCGCCCTGCGCACCGCGATCGGCATGGCGGCGGAAGAGCTGGAGGCACCGGCCGGCGAGGAACTGTCCAAGGTCGCAGACCAGTTGGCGGTCGGAGTGCCGTTGGAGGATGCCCTGGGCGAGCTGGCGGACCGCCTCCCCTCCCGCGAACTGGTCGTCCTGGTGACCACCCTGGTCCTGTCGAACCGGGCGGGCGGCCAGGTCGTCGGCGCACTGCGCAACCTCACCGAGACGCTGGAGGAACGCAAGGAGACCCGGCGGGAGATCCGCACCCAGCTCTCCCAGGTCAACATGACGTCGTACGCCGTCCCGGTCATGGGCATCGGCTCCCTGTTCCTGATGAACGGCGTCAAGGACGGCGCCCTGGACCGCATGACGGGTTCATCCGTCGGCCAGGCCTGCGTGATCATCGCGTTCGTGCTGTACGCGATCGGCTTCGTCCTCATCCGCCGTATGTCCCGGATCGACGTCTGAGGAGGCACTGGCATGGCACTCGGACTGGCAATGCTGATGGCGCTGAGCGTGGCGGGCATCTTCACCGGGATCCGCATGTACCGGGCGGAGGCGAAACTCCCCGGGGACCTCGCCCTCGCCCTGGAGGTCGGCTCGACCCGCACCGGCGCGGTCGACTCCCTCATCGACCGCATGGGCATGCGGTACGCCCCTGCCGTACTGCGCCTGATGGGTCCCCGGCTGGTCGCCCGCTACCGCCGCAAGATCGACCTGGCCGGCAACCCGGGCGGCCTCACCCTGGACCGCTACGCGGCGCGCAGAGCGGTCTACGGCTTCCTGGGCGCCGTCGGCTTTCTGGTCTTCCTCCTGCGCGGCCAGTATCTGATCGCCCTGCTGCTGCTGGCCTTCGGCGCCTTCTGGACGGAGGTCGGCATCTGGGCGGCGATCCGCGTCCGCAAGGACGTCATCGAACGCACCCTGCCGGACTTCCTCGACGTCCTCGCCGTCGTCGTCAGCGCCGGTCTGGGCTTCCGCCAGGCCCTGGACCGGGTGGCGTCCCGCTACGAGGGCCCCTGGGCCGACGAGATCCGCATCACCCTGCGCCAGATGGACCTCGGCATGAGCCGCCGCGAGGCCTTCGCGGAACTGCGCCGCCGCAACGACTCCGAGCAGGTCGCCATGTTCGTCACCGCCCTGCAGCAGGGTGAGGAACTGGGCGCACCGATCGTCGACACGCTGGTCTCCATCGCCAAGGACATGCGCCGCACGGACGCACAGAACGCGCGGCGCAAGGCGGCCCGGGCGGTGCCGAAGGCCACGCTGATGATCACGACGTTCATGGTCCCGGCGACGATGCTGCTCCTCGGAGCGGGTCTGCTGCTGGGCTCGGGCACGGACTTCGGATCGATCACGGGGGAGTAGAGGGGAGGGGTGGGCAGATGGCACTGACGGAGAACAGGCCACGGCACGGGCGACTGCCATGGCCGCCGAACGGCGGGAGAGCCGCTGTGAACGTCCGGAAAGCCACCGACGGCGAGCAGCCCGCACCGGGGGCGCCCGCCGAAGGCCGCGTGCCCACCCACGAACCCGCACCCGCACCGGAACGCAACGCCCTGCAAGCCCTGTGCCGCCAGGTGTTCGGGTTCCGCCTGGCCATGATCGCGCTCGCCACCCCCGCCGCCCTCCTCAACGCCGCCCCCGGCTGGGGCACCCGCCTGGTCGGCGCGGCCGTCGTCGTCACCTTCATGGCCTCCTACGCCCTCTTCCGCGACTGGGAACGCTTCGGCCCCCTCCTCCTGCGGCACCCCACACTCCTCGCCGTCGACACCCTCTTCGGCTCACTCCTGCTGATCTCCGCCGGCCCAGACACCACGCTCGCCTACGTCAGCGTCTGCACCCCCCTGCTCGCCGGCATCGTCTACAGCTGGCGCGGAGCAGCCTGTTTCGCCAGCCTCCAGTCCCTGATCCTGCTCCTGGTCCACGCGACGGCCCACGACCTGCACGCCAACCCCGCCGAGGCGCTCCTCTTGCCCGGCCTGTGCGTGGTGACCGGAGCCCTCGGCTCCACCCTGCGCAACCTCCTCCTGGGCTTCGGCGCCGCGACACAGGCCCTCACGCAGGCCCGCTCCCGGCTCGCCGCGCGCGAGGCCACCGACGCGGAACGGGCTCGTCTCGCCCGCGAGATGCACGACTCGGTGGCCAAGACGCTGCACGGCGTCGCGCTGGCGGCGGACGGTCTCGCGGCCTCGGCGAGCCGGCCGTGCACGGACCCGGTGGTGATCGCACACCAGGCGGACCTGATCGCCCGCGCCGCCCGCCGGGCCGCCACGGAGGCCCGCGCCCTGCTGACGGACCTGCGCCGAGGCGAGGCCGCGGACGCGGACCTGCTCACCGAACTTGCGCTGCGCACAAGTGACTTCACGAGCCGCACGGGTATCCCGGTGGAATACCGAGCCACCCCGCCGCTCCTGCCGCAGCCCCTGCCGCCCGCGACGACGCACCACCTCCTGAAGATCTGCGACGAGGCCCTGGAGAACGCCCACCGCCACGCGAGCCCCGGCCTGATCGAGGTCCGCACGGACCTCCACGACGACCACCTCCGCATGACGATCAGCGACGACGGACCCGGCCTCCCTGTGGGCGCGGCCCTCGAACACCTCCGCGGCGCCGGCCACTTCGGCCTCCTGGGCATGGCCGAACGCGCCACCTCCATCGGCGCACGCCTCGACATCGGCTGTGGCGAGAGGGCCTGGGGTACCAGCATCAGCGTGGAGGTTCCCCTGCGCCCGACGACCGGAGACGTCTGATGCCACCCCCCGAGACAGCCGTCCTGCGCGTCCTGGTCGCGGACGACAATCCGGTCGTACGCGCGGGCCTGACGGCACTCCTGACCAGCCACGAGGACATCACGGTCGTGGCGCAGGCGTCCGAGGGCCGTGAGGCCCAGGAGGCGGCCCACCGGCACCGCCCCGATGTGATCCTCCTGGACGTCCACATGCCCGGCGTCGACGGCCTGACCGCCCTCCCGTATCTGGCCCCGCTAGCGCCGGTCCTCATGCTCACCTACAGCGGTGATGCGGAGACCACGCTGGAGGCACTGCGCAGGGGAGCGGCGGGGTACCTGGTGCACGGCGAGTTCACGGTGGACCAGCTCCTGACGGCGGTACGGGACGCGAGCAGGGGCCGCCCGCACACGTCTCCGACGGCGACGGAGGCGTTGCTCGGACACCTGCGGAGTGACGGGAGTGCGACTGCACACGGCAACGCGGCGAAACTGACGCAGAATCGCGGCGTTTACTCCTCGTCCTCTTCACAACTGCAACATGATGTGGGACATTCGACGCCGTTGGGTGCTCAACTCAGCGCGCGGGAAGCGGAGATCATGGACCTCATCGCCACGGGCCTGACGAACCAGCAGATCGCTGCGGCCTGTTTCATCAGCGAGAAGACGGTCAAGAACCACATCAACCGCATCTTCGCCAAGCTCCACAGCACCAGCCGCGCGGAGGCGACGGCCAAGTGGCTGGGCACGGCCCCCCGGGAGTGCAGGTGAACGCCTGGGCCCGCATTTGGGCCCAGGGACCCTCCAAGCGCGGCGGCGGGGCGCTCTACGGTGCCGGGGCCGACAGAGGGGAGCACCATGAGCAACTGGATCACCCGCATCGCCCGCAACGACAGGGGCCAGACGGCGGTGGAGTATCTGGGCATCATCGCGGTCGTGGTCGCCATCGTGTTGGCGATCACGGGCACGGACATCGGGCAGACGATCTACGACGCCATCGTGAGCAAGGTGGACGAGGTCATCGGCGGCTGACGCTCTGCAGAGCCCGGGACGCAGGGCAGGCCTTCCCCATCTACATCACCGTGGTGGCAGGCCTGCTCTTTCTCGCGCTCGCCTACTTGGCTGTCGGCCAGGCCGGAGCCAACAGGAACGGTGCGCAGACGGCGGCCGACGCCGCTGCTCTGGCGGCAGCTCAGGACACTCGGGACCAGCTTGCCGCCCGTTGGGTCGCGGACATACGCGATCCGGACAAGTGGCAGAGCATCTTCGACGGCGACGTAGCGGTAGATTCCTCGTGCCCGCTTGCCGATCAACTTGCAGCACGGAACGACGCACACGTCGAGCGCTGTGCTGCGACCGGGCCACTGGGGTACGAGGTCGAGGTGAAGGCGGACAACCCGGTCGGGGACTCCATCGTGCCCGGCACGGAAAGCAGGCATGCGATCGCGTCGGCACGGGCGGTGATTGAACCCCTGTGCGGCTCCAAGCTTCCTGGCAAGCACGCCGACGATGTACTGCCGCTGCTCACCTGCAAGGACGGGGACTGGCAGCTCGACCCGCAGGACCCCAAGAGCCTTCCGGAACCGCAGGACTTGTTCGACGTCCACCTGGCCGAATGATCACCGAACGATGAGTGGAGAAGGAAGCGGAGCGATGAGCATGCGCAGGGGGATGACCGCGCTGGCGGTGGCGGTCGGTCTGGCTGTCGGTATGGCCGGGTGCGGCGGTGGTGGTAGCGACGACAACAAGCCGCAGACATCAGCGTCGGCGGCAACCCAGGGCGGCTCCAACGCGACTGCTCAGCAAGGTACGGACGAACCGCTGGCCGAGTTGAAGGGGGAGGGGGGTCTGATCCTCACCATCACCTCCGCCAAGCGGGACTCCGGGGGATTCGTCACGGTGAACGGCGACTTGAAGAACGACGGCGCCCAGCCGGCGCGGGTTTCGGTACGGACTGCGGGCGACGAGACAGAGGTGATCAAGCACGGCGCGTCTCTGGGCGGTGCAACTCTTGTGGACTCCGGGGGAAAGAAGCGCTACTACGTTCTCCGCGATACCGATGGCCGTCCTCTGACGACGACCGGCATGCCGAGGCTGAAGGCAGGAGAGTCCATCCCCGTCTTCATGCAGTTCCCCGCTCCCCCGGCCAACACAACGGAAGTCACCTTCCAACTCCCCACCTTCGCCTCCGCCACCATCCAGATCTCCGGATGAGGCGCCCCGAATGACTCTCACCCGAACCCTCACCCTCACCGCCGCAGTCCTCCTCCTCACCACCACCACGGCCTACGCCGACGACGGTCCGAGTGTTCCTCCCGGTAGCGAGGTCACCGCCACCGCCCCGGTGAAGGTGGACCCCGACGACCCCGATCTCAAGCTCCCCGAAGGGGCCACGCTGGCCGCGGCCAAGGTGCTGGACATCAAGTCCGTCGTGGAGGACCAGTCGGGAGACGAACGCCGTGAGGACACCAACGCGGACGTGAAGTTCGCCCTGCAGGCCGAGGTCCTGTTCGGCAAGGACAGCGCCAAGCTGGGCCCGGACGCGCGGGCGCGCATCGCCGCCCTCGCCGGGGAGATCAAGAAGCAGCACGCCACCCGGATCCGCGTCTTCGGCTTCACCGACAACCTCGGCTCCGCCGCCCACGGTGACGTCCTGTCCCGGCAGCGCGCCAACGCCGTACAGGACGCCCTGGACGAGGACCTGAACGACCCGGGCGTCACCTTCGAGGTCCGCGGATACGGCGAGGACTACCCCATCGCATCGAACGCCACGGAGGAGGGCCGCCGCAAAAACCGCCGCGTCGAAGTCAGTTTCCCTCGCTCGGAAGGCTGACCCGCACCCCTGCCCGCACCCCCCACCGTGCCATCGCGCCAGCCTCCGCCTCCAGCACGTGCCGCGCCCGCAGCCGCGGCCGGCCCAGCCGCCCCGGCCGCATGGTGCGCACGGAGATGACACGCAGGCGCCGGTCGAGGTAGGCGACGTCGATGGGCATCCGCATCCGGAAGGTGTGGACGCTGTTCGCGGGGGAGAGCAGCATCGCCCCGTCGAGCGAGTCCCGCCCCAGCAGCCCTCGCGTCCGGGCGCGATAGGAGGCGGCGATCTCCAACGGAACGGTCACGGCCTCAGGGCCATGGCCCACCACAAGGACGCCTCGCCCATCACGCCGCGCTAGACTCACCGCACACCCCTCCTGACATGCGCACCGGTCACCCCTCACGCTGCTCAGCCCGTGAGGGCCCCAACTCGCCCGTTGATGGCGACAATTACCTGTCTGGGCTGGCTCGCGCCCCGAACGGGGGCGCGTTATGTGAACGTTACCCGCGGCGCGCCTTGTGGCAGATTGGTTTGGCCCCGTACGCCCCGAGAGGTGACATGCGCCGCCCTGGTGTCGACCGATGCTCCCGGATAGCGTTGCGTCGCAAAAGAGAAGCCTCGCCCACCAGGAGCCGAACGTGAAACGCCGCCCCGGCCTGGTCGCAGCGATCACTCTGACCGCCGCTGCCGCCCTGTCGTTGACCGCATGCGGGAGTGGTGACAGCTCGAACGACAAGCACAAGATCGCCGGCGCCGACACAGGGTCCGCATCCCCTTCGCCGAGTGGCTCGTCTTCCCCGAAGGCCGACCGCCCCACGATCGACGTGCCGCCCGACCTGTCGTACACCTTCGACTGGCCGAAGACCGGTGATCCGGAGAAGGACGCCGTACTGGCGGACAGCAAGGAGTCGATCAAGGCGGTGGACCTGGCGATCGTCCACCAGAACGCCTTGGACAAGGCCTACCTCTACTACTACGAGGGCGAAGCGGCCGCCGGCACGCAGAAGTTCATCCAGAACTATGTGGACCACAAGGCGAGCATCACGGGGTCGTACCGCTTCTACGCTCCTCAGGTCGCCGTCGACAAGGACGGAACCGCCTCGTTCACCTACTGCGAGGACCAGGGCAAGGCGTACGTGAAGTACCTGCAGACCAACAAAGTGAAGAAGACCGGGGTCAGCGCCAAGAGCTACGTCATCTATCACACCTCACTCACCAAGAACGGCGAAGGTGTCTGGGTGATCCGGAAGATGATTTCGCAGAGCGGAAGCGCCGAGTGCCAGCCATGACAGGGGCGAAGATGCGGTACTGCCTGCTTGTGGTCGGTGGCGTCTGCCTTTCACTCTCGGCCTCTGTGGGAACTGCGTACGCCGACGACACCCTGGGCAACGGCAACACGCAGAACTCGGGCCAGACCGAACAGCACGGCGACACCGGAGGGGACGGGACGGTGTCCGTCACCGTCGGTGGCGTCGTCTTCGACCGTTCGCGAAACGGTGGCGGAGCCGATGCCGGGGGCCTGACGCCGCAGACGTCCTGGACCCCGCCGGCCTGCTGGTACGCCCCGATGTTCACCCCGGAGCAGATACAGAAGCACCTGGAGCCGATCTGGGAGGCCGGCTCGACGGGGTCCGAGTGGGACGCCGAGCAGCGTAAGAAGTACCTGAACGACAAGGACCACTCCAAGGACTTCAACAAGGACCAGACCGGCAAGGGCTACTGGTGGGGCTCGTACGTCAACAAGAGCTTCCCCCCGGGCTGGGACGAGTGCGACGCGGACTACTTCTGGGTACCGAAGGGCGAGGCCCCGCCGGCCCAGTACAAGAACGCGGTGACCCCCGAGATCCTCGCCGGACTGGCGTACGCGGAACTCCGGGTTCCCGGCACCAAGGTGAGCCTCGCTCCGGCGAACACCACGAAGGTCAATCTGCCGACCTGGGCCTGGCTGGACGGCGCGCAGTTCCGGCCGGTGTCCGTCACGGCGTCGGTCCCGGTGATCGGCCTGCAGGCCACGGCGACGGCCGAGCCGTGGTCGCTCAGGATCGAGCCGGGTACCGCGGACGCGGAGACGTACCCCGCATCGGGCAACTGCCCGATCGTGAAAGGCCACATCGGCGAGGCGTACGCGAAGGGCAGAGCGAACGAGACGCCGCCTTGCGGGCTGAAGTACCTGCGCTCGTCGGGCAACGGCTCCTATCCCCTGAAAGCCACCGTCACCTGGAAGATCCACTGGACCGGAACCGGTGGCGCCGGCGACGACCTGCCCGACGGCACCTTCGGTGCCACGCAGGACGTGCGGGTACAGGAGATCCAGGCCGTCAACCGCTGACGCCGATGACGACCGTCCGGGCGAGCCACGCCGGGCGGTGCGACGGTCACGGGGCTCGGCACCGACGACCTGGATGCCGCCTGCGAGGACTTCCAGGAGGACCGGAGCCACGAGCCTTCGACGGCACGAGCGGCCCGCGTGCCGGTGGTCCTGCGCGGTCCTGGTGGCGTTGGCACATAAAGCAGTTGTGTGCCCATCCGCGCCAGGATAAGAACCTGCCATGACTGCACTCGGCGTCGTCTTCCGTCCCCAGCTTCCGCCCGAGCGGCTTCGTGCCGTGGCCAGGGTCGCCGATGCGGCCGGGCTGGAGGAGTTGTGGTTGTGGGAGGACTGCTTCCTGGAGGGCGGGTTGTCCACGGCCGCCGCCGCGCTGGCGTGGACCGAGCGGGTGCGGGTCGGGATCGGGCTGCTGCCCGTCCCGCTGCGCAACGTCGCCGTCACGGCCATGGAGGCCGCCTCGCTGGAGCGGATGTTCCCCGGCCGCTCGATCCTCACCGTCGGGCACGGTGTGCAGGAGTGGATGGGGCAGGTCGGGGCGCGCGCCCAGTCGCCCATGACGCTGCTGCGCGAGTATCTGCTCGCCCTGCGTGCCCTGCTGGGCGGTGAGCGGCTCGGCACCGAGGGGCGCTACGTCCGCCTCGACGACGTAGCGCTCGACTGGCCGCCGCCGGCCCCGGTGCCGGTGCTCGCCGGTGTCACCGGGCCGCGTTCGCTGCGGCTGTCCGGTGAGACCGCCGACGGCACGCTGCTGACGATGAACAACTCGCCCGACGCCGTGCGGCGGGCGCGGCGGATCATCGACGAGGGACGCGAAGCGGCCGGGCGGCTCGGCGATCCGCACCGGGTCGTCGTCTATCTCCTCGCCGCCACCGGGCCCGACGCCCAGGCCCGGCTGCGCGCCGAAATCGCCGCCGAGGGCCTCACCGACGTCCCCGGTATCGGCGTCGCCGGCGACGCCGGGACCGTCGCCAAGGCCGTCCGGGAGTTCGCCGAGGCCGGCGCCGACACCGTCGTACTGCAGCCCACCGCGGACGAGCCCGACCCGGAAGGGTTCGTCCGGTTCGCCGCCGAAGAGGTGCGGCCCCTGCTGGGGTGACGCCGGCCGGTCACCCCGCAGGCCCGGTCACCCGTCACCCCGCCGGCCCGGTCACCCGTCACCCCGCCGGCCAGTCACCCGTCGCCCCGTCGATCAGCTCCCGCGCGATGTCCATGTGGCCCGCGTGCCGTGCCGTCTCCTCGATCATGTGGACCAGCACCCAGCGCAGGGACACCTCGCGGCCCTCGTGCCACGCCGGGCGGCCCACCGCCTCCAGCGGGAGCTCGGCGAGCGTGCGGTCGGCGGCGGTGCGGGCGCGGCCGTAGAAGGCGATGATCTGCTCCGCCGTCTCGTCGTCGGACGCGTACATGTCCTCGGCGGAGTACGGGTCGAACCACAGCGGCTCCGGCTCACGGCCGAACGTCTCGACGAACCAGCCGTACTCCACCGAGGCCAGGTGCTTGACCAGCCCGAGCAGATTGGTGCCGGACGGTGTCATCGGGCGGCGCAGCCGCTCCTCGTCCAGACCTTCCAGCTTCCACAGCACCGCGTCCCGGAGCCGGTCCAGGCTCGCCCGGAGGATCTCCTTCTCGCCGCCCGCATAGGGCAGTCCCGCGCTCGCGTCGCTCACCGCGTCGTCCCCCATGCCGTCTTCCTCAGGTCGTCCGCCATGCCGTCGAAATTAACAGCGGGCACTGACAACGCCCTGCGATCATCGCCCGCATGAACGCTCAGCCCCACCGCCGTACCTTCGAAGACCTCGTCGCCGAGGCGGTCGCCGCGCCCACCGAAGGCTGGGACTTCTCCTGGTTCGAGGGGCGGGCCACCGAGGAACGGCCGTCCTGGGGGTACGCCACCTCGATGGCCGAGCGGCTCGGCTCGGCCGCCGCCGTCCTCGATCTGCAGACCGGGGGAGGGGAAGTGCTCGACTTCGCCCTCGGCCGCACGTCCGCCGCCCCCGGCCTCGTCGTCGCCACCGAGGGCTGGCCGCCGAACGTCGCCAAGGCCACCGCGTTGCTGCGCCCGCGCGGCGTCGCGGTCGTCGCCTCGCCCGACGACGCGCCGCTGCCGTTCGCCGACGCGGCGTTCGACCTGGTCGTCAGCCGGCATCCGGTGCGGCCGCACTGGGCGGAGATCGCGCGTGTGCTGGAGCCCGGCGGGACGTACTTCGCCCAGCACGTCGGTCCGAGCAGCGTCTTCGAGCTCGTCGAGTACTTCCTCGGCCCTCAGTCGCAGCAGACGCGCGGTGCCCGGGACCCGGAGCGCGAGCGCGCCGACGCCGAGGCAGCGGGGCTGGAGATCGTGGACCTGCGCGCCGAGCGGCTGCGGATGGAGTTCCACGACATCGGGGCCGTGGTGCATTTCCTGCGCAAGGTGATCTGGATGGTCCCCGGCTTCACCGTCGAGGCCTACGAGCCGCAGTTGCGCGCCCTGCACGAGCGGATCCGGGCCGAAGGGCCGTTCGTCGCGCACAGCAGCCGGCACCTCTTCGAGGCCCGCAAACCGCGTCACTGAGGTCACTTCCCTCACACGGTTTCCACATCGTTATCGCGATCGGCTCGCCTTCACCCAGGTGCCTCACATAGGTTCAGACCAAGGCGATTCGCGTGAGCAAAGCTGCGCGGGCGGTACCGCGCAGTGGAGGGGGCTGCGCGGTACCGGCGCCGTCAAGGGCGGGGACACGCCGGTTCGCCCATCGGAGGGACGGCCGCAGAGATGTTCGCCACCGTCCCGAAAACACCGCCCACCACGCCTTCGTCCGCCAGCCGCCTGTTGCCGGGTGGATTCGGAGAGTAGTTGTGGCACGCCGATGCACACACCTGCCCTTACGAAGGGTTATGGTGGAAACCCCCCCTCGGGCCGGTCCGTATCCCCCCCACGGACCGGCCCGTTTTCTTTTCCCCCATCGCCCGCCCTGGCTAGAGTCCGGCCCATGTCGAACGATCATCCGACACCGCCCGGCTCCTACGGCCCACCCGGCGGACCCCAGGGCCATCCCGCCCAGCCCGGGCCCTACGGCCACCCCGCCCCGCAGCCAGGCCCCTACGGCGGGCCCGCCCCGTCGCCGTCCGGCCCCTACGGCGGACCCGCCCCGCCGCCGCCCGGGCCCTACGGCCACCCGGGGATGCCGCACGGCTACCCCTACGCCCCGCCCGTGCCGTACGCCATGCCCGGAGCCGTCCGGGCCGCACAGGTGCTGAACTTCGTCATGGGCGGCCTCGGCATTCTCTTCACGGTCCTCGCCGGCGCCCTCGTCAGCGGCTACGCGGCAGGGCGGGTCCTCGCGCCGTTCCTCACCGCCTGTGTGCTGTTCGTACTGGCGTTCCTCTACCCCAAGGCCGGCAACGGCGTGAGAATCGCCTCCCTTGTGCTGGCCGGCGTGCAGATCCTTATCGCCCTCGGCGCCACCGCGAACGGCACCCCCGGCGGCATCGTCCCGCTCGGCGGTGCCATCGCCGTCATCGTGCTGCTCAGCCGGCGTTCCGCGACCCAGTGGTTCGGGCGCCCGCGCACCCCCGCGGTGCCGCCGCAGCCGCCGTACGCGTGACACCCGTTGGCGGTCCTCCACGCCGGCGGGGGTAGGCTTCGCCATCGGGGACCGCCATACGGACAGGTGTCGCGCCCGGCCGAGCCCGGCGCGCATGTCCGATCCGCACCGGAGGGGCTGACAATCACGTGAACCTGCGCGACAAGCTGCGCGGCCTGCTCGTCAAGCTGTACGCGCGGCGGGTGGAAGGCCACCTGGACCACGCTCAGGTGCCCAAGCACATCGGCGTCATCATGGACGGCAACCGGCGCTGGGCGAAGGCCGCGGGCTCCACCACCGCGCAGGGCCACCAGGCCGGGGCGGACAAGATCGAGGAATTCCTCGGCTGGTGCAGTGAGACCGATGTCGAGGTGGTCACCCTCTGGCTGCTGTCCACGGACAACCTCAGCCGTCCGGAGGACGAGCTCGGCCCGCTGCTCGGCATCATCGAGGGCGTCGTGCGCACCCTCGCCGCCGACGGCCGCTGGCGCGTGCACCACGTCGGCACCTCCGACATCCTCCCGGCCGGCATGCAGCGCACCCTGAAGGAGGCCGAGGAGGGTACCGCGCACGTCGACGGGATAGTGGTCAACGTCGCCATCGGCTACGGCGGCCGCCAGGAGATCGCCGACGCCGTCCGCTCCATGCTCTTCGACGCCCACGAGCGCGGCGTGGCGATGGACGACCTCGCCGAGCAGGTCGACGTCGACATGATCGGCCGTCATCTGTACACCAGCGCCCAGCCCGACCCCGACCTCGTCATCCGCACCAGCGGCGAGCAGCGGCTGTCCGGTTTCATGCTGTGGCAGACCGCGCACTCGGAGTACTACTTCTGCGAGGTCTTCTGGCCGGCCTTCCGCAAGGTCGACTTCCTGCGCGCCCTGCGCGATTACGCGGCCCGCCACCGCCGTTACGGCGGCTGACACGGCAACACGCCACCGACCCCCCCGGGGAAACTCCCCGTGTACCCCGTTCCTCGCGGAAGTAACACGGAGTTCACCGCTGCGCCGCCCTGTCTTGTGGCATGGCGGCGCATTTTCGAGGGCATAAGGCAAGCAGGTCGACACCCGAACCACGGGCGTCGTATCTCAGCGGACGGCTCGGGGCCGTCCGCCCGGGAGGCCCTTTGCACCAGCCCGACCGTGCGGTGACGGCACGGAAGCAGCCGCGGCGGGCCGGTTCCCGGCCCTCCGCACGCGGAGGCCGGCCACCGGCCGTATTTGCCCCGCCCTCCCGGCCCGGCATCCACCTCGTCGCTCCCCGACCTCATCCGAGGGGGTACGTCCTTCCGTGGTGACCAGCACAAAGCGCCCCAAGCCAGACCGGCGCACCTATGTTCTCGACACCAGCGTCCTGCTGGCCGACCCGAACGCCCTGAGCCGCTTCGACGAGCACGAGGTCGTGCTCCCCATCGTCGTGGTCACGGAGCTGGAGGCGAAGCGGCACCATCCCGAACTCGGGTACTTCGCCCGGCAGGCCCTGCGTCTGCTCGACGACTTCCGGGTCCGGCACGGCCGCCTCGACGCCCCCATTCCCACCGGGGACCTCGGCGGGACGGTACGGGTCGAGCTCAACCACTCGGACCCCAGCGTGCTGCCCTCCGGCTACCGCCTGGGGGACAACGACTCCCGCATCCTGGCGGTGGCACGCAACCTGCAGGCCGAGGGGTTCGACGTCACCGTCGTCTCGAAGGACCTCCCGCTGAGGATCAAGGCGTCCTCGGTGGGCCTGCTCGCCGAGGAGTACCGGGCCGAACTGGCCATCACGGAGAACTCCGGCTGGACCGGGATGAGCGAACTCACCCTGCCGGCCGAGCAGGTGGACATCCTCTTCGAGGAAGGGCATCTGTACGTCCCGCAGGCGGCCGACCTGCCCGTGCACACTGGGCTGACCGTCCACTCCGAGCGCGGCAAGGCCCTCGGTCGCGTCACGCCGGAGGGCAACGTCCGTCTGGTGCGCGGTGACCGGGAGGCGTTCGGCATCAAGGGCCGCAGCGCCGAGCAGCGCATCGCGCTGGACCTGCTGCTCGACCCGGACGTCGGGATCGTGTCCATGGGCGGCCGGGCCGGCACCGGCAAGTCGGCGCTCGCGCTGTGCGCCGGCCTGGAGGCGGTCCTGGAGCGCCGCCAGCACCAGAAGGTGATGGTCTTCCGCCCGCTGTACGCGGTCGGCGGCCAGGAACTGGGCTATCTGCCCGGCTCCGAGGCGGAGAAGATGAGTCCGTGGGCGCAGGCCGTCTTCGACACGCTGTCGGCGGTCACCTCGCGCGAGGTCATCGAGGAGGTCACCGCGCGCGGGATGCTCGAGGTCCTGCCGCTCACCCACATCCGCGGCCGCTCGCTGCACGACGCGTTCGTGATCGTCGATGAGGCCCAGTCGCTCGAACGGAACGTCCTGCTGACCGTGTTGTCCCGGATCGGGGCGAATTCCCGGGTCGTACTGACCCATGACGTGGCACAGCGGGACAATCTGCGGGTCGGGCGCTACGACGGTGTGGTCGCCGTCGTGGAGAAGCTGAAGGGGCATCCGCTCTTCGCGCACGTCACGCTGAACCGGTCCGAGAGGTCCCAGATCGCGGCGCTTGTGACCGAAATGCTCGAAGACACCGGTATCTGACCGTCCGGCAGACTATCGCCGTCAACCGGCGCCGTCCCGCAAAGGCGAAGAGCCTAGCGGGGCGGCGCCGCCGTATGTGGGCGTTCGATGAAATCCCAGGGGCCAAACGGGATGTGAGCTTTCACACGCAACGCAGAATTGCGGTGTGGCGTCGGGTTACGGCAGAGTCTCACTCCTGTCAGGCCCCGCATACGACACATCTGTACCGCCAGCGGTATGGCACCACAGCAGGACACCAACTCCATAGCAGCCGTCGTATGCCGCCCGAGCACCTCGCGGCGCTCCCGAACAGGGAGTTGCCCACCGGGCCCGCGCCTCCCGTGACCCCGCAGTTGGGGAGGCCAGTGTCAGGGGCACGATTGCGTCCGCCAGGGTCACCGAAGCGGGCGATGCTGGAAGGAAACCGTGTGAGCCGGATTTCGGTCCGGGGATTCGCAGTGGCCTCCGCCACCGCGGTCACCGCTGTCGGAAGCGTCGTCGGCGTTGCCTCGGGCAGCACCGCGCAGCCCAACGACGCCGAGGCGGTGGCATCCGACGTCACGCTTCTCGCGGACATACCCGCGGGTCAGCAGGCGCAGGTGCAGACCGCGTCCCTCGCGCAGCAGGCCGACGCACAGGCCATCGCCGCCGACGCGAGCGCCAAGAAGACCGCCGAGGAGGCGGCCCGCAAGGCGGCCGCCGAGACCGCGATCGCGAAGAAGGAAGCCGCCGAGAAGGCGGCGAAGGAAGCCAAGGAGCGCGAGGAGGCCAAGAAGGCCGCCAGCCGCAGCGCCATCCGGGACGCCTCCACCTTCGCCGTGCAGAGCTCGTACACGGTCTCCCAGATCCAGGCGATGGCGCGTCAGATGGTCGGCGGCGGCCAGTTCCAGTGCTTCAGCAACATCGTGGACCACGAGTCCAGCTGGAACTACCAGGCCGTCAACGCCTCCTCCGGTGCCTACGGTCTCTTCCAGGCCCTGCCCGGTTCCAAGATGTCGTCCGTCGGAGCCGACTGGCAGACCAACCCGGCCACCCAGATCAAGTGGGGCCTGAACTACATGAACAGCCGGTACGGCAGCCCGTGCGACGCGTGGTCGTTCTGGCAGGCCAACCACTGGTACTAGGCCCCCGCCCCGCCAACCGGCCTTCGCTCAACCTCGCGCAGCCCCTCCCCGTCCTAGGGGGAGGGGCTTTCGCCCTGTACGGTCGTACGCGACGGCTCCAGGGGGGAGTGGTGAGGAGAGACGGGGGAAGAGGACGGATCATGTCGCGAGTGCCAGGGTGGCTCGGTCGGCTCGGCGCCGGACTGACCGGGATAAGCGAGCGGCTCGACGAGCGCCGCGCCGAGTTCGAGCGGGAAGACGCCGACCACGAACCCGTCGCACCGCCCGAGCACGTACCGGCGCCCCCCGACTACGCGCCCGATGTCCCGGCCCGCCCGGACCCCGCGCAGGCCGTTCCCTGGGGCGTCCGCGTCGCCGCCGAGGCCGGCTGGCGGCTGCTCATCCTCGCGGGCACGCTCTGGGTGCTGATGAAGGTGATCAGCGCCGTCCAGCTCGTCGTCCTCGCGTTCGTCGCCGCCCTGCTCATCACCGCGCTGCTCCAGCCGACGGTGGCCCGGCTGACCCGCATGGGCGTGCCGCGCGGCCTCGCCACGTCGATGACGGCGATCCTCGGCTTCGTCATCATGGGGCTGATCGGCTGGTTCGTGAGCTGGCAGGTCATGGAGAACATCGACAACCTCTCCGACCAGATCCAGGACGGCATCGACGAGCTGCGCAAGTGGCTGCTCAACAGCCCCTTCCACGTCACCGACAAACAGATCAACCAGATCGCCAAGAACCTGCGCGAGGCGATCGGCGCCAACACCGACCAGATCACCTCGGCCGGCCTGGAGGGCGTACAGGTCGTGGTGGAGGCCCTCACCGGCATCCTGCTGACCGTCTTCTCCACGCTGTTCCTGCTCTACGACGGCCGCCGCATCTGGGAGTGGACGCTGAAGCTGGTCCCGGCCGCCGCCCGCCCGGGCGTCGCCGGCGCCGGCCCGCGCGCCTGGCGCACCCTCACCGCGTACGTGCGCGGCACGGTGATCGTCGCCCTCATCGACGCGATCTTCATCGGCCTCGGCATCTACTTCCTCAACGTGCCGATGGCCGTGCCGCTCGCGGTGTTCATCTTCCTGTTCGCCTTCATCCCGCTCGTCGGCGCGGTCGTCTCGGGCGCCCTCGCGGTCGTGGTGGCGCTCGTCACGCAGGGCGTGTTCACGGCCGTGATGACGCTCGTCGTCGTGCTCGCCGTGCAGCAGATCGAGGGGCACATCCTGCAGCCGTTCATCCTCGGGCGGGCCGTGCGGGTGCATCCCCTCGCGGTGGTGCTGTCGGTGGCGGCCGGCGGCATGATCGCCGGGATCGGCGGCGCGGTGGTGGCGGTGCCGCTGGTGGCGGTGACCAACGCGGTGGCCGGGTATCTGCGGGCGTACTCCCGTGAGGCGGCGCTGCGGCACACGCCGCGGCCGCGCGGGGCGACGGCGTCGGACGTGGCGGCGGCGAAGGCGGCTGCCGCGGAGCCGGCCGCCACGCAGGAGCCCGCGCAGGAGACGCCGTCGGTCTGAGCCGGGCGAAGGCGAAGGCCCCGCCCACCCGATGGTGGACGGGGCCTTGCAACAGGCGCGGTGCGGGCCCTACTCGGCCAGGACCGCCTCCGCCTCCAGCGTGACGCCGACGGCCTGGACGACCGAGGCGATCTTGAAGGCCTCCTGGACGACCTCGCGCTCGACACCGGCCTTGCGCAGCACCTGCTCGTGCGAGTCCAGGCACATGCCGCAGCCGTTGATCGCGGAGACCGCGAAGGACCACAGCTCGAAGTCGGTCTTGTCGACACCGGGGTTGCCGATGACGTTCATCCGCAGGCCCGCGCGCAGGTTGCCGTACTCGTGGTCCGACAGCAGGTGGCGGGTGCGGTAGAAGACGTTGTTCATCGCCATGACGGCGGCGGCCGACTTCGCGGCCTGGTACGCCTCCGGCGTCAGGTTCGCCTTGGCCTCCGGCTCCAGCTCACGCAGCACGATCGGGGAGCGCGAGGCGATGGCGGTCGCCAGCACCGTGCCCCACAGCTGCTGCGCGGGCAGGTCGGAGTTGCCGATGACCGAGCCCAGGTTGAGCTTCAGGTCCTTGGCGTAGTCCGGTACGCGGGACTTCAGGGAGTCGAGGGACATGCCTCACTCACCAGCCAGCAGCTTGACCGGGTCCAGGGTCTCTTCGCCCTTGCTCCAGTTGCACGGGCACAGCTCGTCGGTCTGCAGGGCGTCCAGGACCCGCAGGACCTCCTTCGGGTTCCGGCCGACGGAGCCCGCGGTCACCATGGTGAACTGGATCTCGTTGTTCGGGTCGACGATGAAGACGGCGCGCTGGGCGAAGCCGTCCTCGCCCTCGATGCCGAGGTCGCGCATCAGCTCGTGCTTGGAGTCCGCCATCATCGGGAACGGCAGGTCCGTCAGGTCCGGGTGGTCCTTGCGCCAGGCGTGGTGGACGAACTCGGAGTCACCGGAGAAGCCGAGGATCTGCGCGTCGCGGTCGGCGAACTCGTCGTTCAGCTTGCCGAACGCGGCGATCTCGGTGGGGCACACGAAGGTGAAGTCCTTGGGCCACGCAAAGACGACCTTCCACTTGCCCTCGTAGGTCTTGTGGTTGATCGTGTCGAACTCCTTGCCCTTCTCCAGCGAGACGCAGGCGGTCAGTTCGAACTCGGGGAACTTGTCACCGACAGTGAGCACACGCTCTCCTTGCAGCGAAGAAACACCCCTTTTGAGGGCGTTTCCCATGGGTTGGACGCTGTTGATGTTGGCACACCGTGCATTGATTACGGAAATAGCTACACTCGGTCGAGTTGATCGGAGGGAGCTATCAGTGAGCGTCACCAGCGTGACCGGCGGCGCCGGGGGCAAACGGAAGCAGCCCAGCCTGGCGCAGTTGCGGGCGTTCGCCGCCGTCGCGGAGCATCTGCACTTCCGGGACGCCGCCGCGGCGATCGGCATGAGCCAGCCCGCCCTCTCGGGCGCCGTCTCGGCCCTGGAAGAGACACTCGGTGTCACCCTCCTCGAGCGTACGACGCGCAAGGTGCTGCTCTCGTCGGCCGGTGAACGGCTCGCGGTGCGCGCCAAGGCCGTCCTCGACGAGGTCGGGGCGCTGCTGGAGGAGGCCGAGGCGGTGCGCGCGCCGTTCACCGGGGTGCTGCGGCTCGGGGTGATCCCGACGGTCGCGCCGTATCTGCTGCCGACGGTGCTCCGGCTGGTGCACGACCGGTACCCCGACCTCGACCTGCAGGTCCACGAGGAGCAGACCGCGAACCTCGTGGAGGGCCTGGGCTCCGGGCGGCTGGACCTGCTGCTGCTCGCGGTGCCGCTCGGGGTGCCCGGGGTGGTGGAACTCCCACTGTTCGACGAGGACTTCGTGCTGGTCACGCCCATGGACCACGGGCTCGGCGGGCGGGAGGGGATTCCCCGCGAGGCGCTGAAGGAGCTGAACCTGCTGCTGCTGGACGAGGGGCACTGTCTGCGGGACCAGGCGCTCGACATCTGCCGCGAGGCGGGGCGCGAGGACGCGCCGGTGACGACGACGGCGGCCGGACTGTCCACGCTGGTGCAACTGGTCGCCGGGGGACTGGGCTGCACGCTGCTGCCGCGGACGGCGCTGAAACTGGAGACGGCTCGCAGCAGTCAGCTGCTCACCGGGTACTTCGCCTCCCCGGCGCCTACGCGGAGGGTGGGGCTGACGATGCGGGCCGGGGCGGCTCGCTCCGCGGAGTACGAGGAGCTGGCCGGGGCGTTGCAGGGGGCTCTGGGGGCGTTGCCGGTGCGGGTTGTCTCCGACGGGGACTAGCGTCTGCGGGTGGTTTTTGGCGCGGGTCAGCGTCTGCGGGTGGCTTTTGGCGGGGTCAGCGTCTGCCGGGCTGGGGTTGTCGGGTCTGTGCGGGTTCGTTGTGGCTCGTCGCGCAGTTTCCCGCGCCCCTTGAATGCCTGCGGCGGCCCGTTGCTGTCCGGTGGACGGTTGCGGTAGCGCCTGCGGTTTCGTTGTGGGGCGGGGCCGGGGTGGGGGGTGTCCGTCCTCGGTCCGGCCGCCCGTTTCCGACGGTCTCACCGTGTGCCGGTGCCGGCCGCTGCGGGCGGACACCCCCCACCCCGTCCCCTTCCCGCCGCGGGCGGCTATTCCGTGCGCAGGCCGTCCGGGCGCATCAGTTTCCACAGGGGTGGGAGGCTGAGCAGGGTCACCGCCAGGACGATGGCCGCGCCCACGCCGGTCATCGACAGGACGCTGGGCCAGTCGAGGTGGATCGGGGTGGCCGTCATCCGGAGCAGGACCGCGCCCAGGGTCATCCCCACCGCCGCTGCCAGCAGCAGGCCGAGGGCGATCGGGATCGCCGTCTGCCACAGCACCGACAGGCTGAGGGTGCGGCGCCGGGTGCCGAAGGCGACCAGGGACGACAGCAGTTTGCGGCGCTCGCGCAACTGCTCCAGCTGGGAGACCAGCAGGCTCGCCCCGATCAGGGCCAGCACGCAGGTCGCGCCGACGAAGAGGCCGGTGCGGATGGCGGCGAACTTCGGGGACTGCAGGGTCGCCGACCACAGCATCGCGTCGGCCATGGGGTCGATCCGGGCCGCGGTGTTGCGGGCGTGCTCCACGGCGTCCGGCACCGAGGGGTCGAAGCCGAGGAAGAGCTGCCCGGTCATGGCCGGTGCCGCCCGCTCGGGCAGGGCGCTCGGCGTGAGGAGGAAACCGGAGCGCTTGATGCCGTTCGGGTCCTCGATCGAGTCGGCCTGCTTCAGACCCGCCGGGACGTGCCAGGGGATCTCCCGGCCGTGGGTGTCGGCGTAGGACGGGTCGAGGTACAGCGTGCTGCCCGGACGGGCGAGCTTCGCCGTCTGCCCCTCGTCGTACTCGCCGCCGCGCAGGGCGAAGACGTCGCCGTCGCGGCAGGAAGGCAGTGCGGCCAGCTCCCGCAGGGCCGCGCAGTCGCCGACCATGAGCTCGCTGCCCTGGCCGGGATCCTTGCGGCCGTCGCCGACGCTGACCTGGGACACCGCCGTCACCTGGCGCACCCCTTCGGTCCGCCGGAACTTCTGCGCCGTATCCGCGAGCGCGTCGCCGGCCGGCAGCGTCACCTGCATCTGAGCCCGCGTCACATCCTTGCCGGAGGAACGGGTGTAGTCGCCTTCGACGCCCGCGAACAGCATCTGCAGGGCGATCGCACCGGCCACCGCCACCGCGATCCCGTTGACCATCCGGGCCGCGCTGCCGCTGCTCAGCTGAAGGCGGCGGACGGCCAGTTGCCAGGCGATGCCGCCGGAGCCGAGCCGGGCGACGACCGTCTCCACCACCCACGGCAGCAGCGCGGTCACGCCGACCAGGAGCAGCAGCACACCGCCCGAGACCAGGTACTGGTTGAAGTCTCCGTGGTCCCGGCCCTGGCCGACCATCGGGTAGAGCATCGCGAGACCGGCCAGCGGCAGCAGCAGCCGCCACCACAGCCGGCGCCGCGCGGGCTTGGCCGTTCGGATCACGCCCAGCGGCTCGATGACGACCCCGCGCAGCGCGAACAGCGTGACGAGCACGGCGGCCGCGGGCACCGCCACGGCGACCAGGAGGGCGAGCAGCGGGGAGGGGTTCAGGGAGCTGGGGAAGACGCTGATGTCCAGCACGTCCATGGCCCCGGTCAGTTGCCGGCCCAGCACGAAGAAGCCGCTGCCGAGGACCAGTCCGAGCAGGGCGCCGCCGAGGGCCTCACCTGCCGCGATGCGCCGGGTCATGCCGCCGTCGGAGCCGACCAGCCGCAGCGCGGCCAGCCGCCGGTCGCGCTGCTCACCGCCGAACCGTACGGCCGCCGCGATGAACACGGCCACCGGCATCAGCAGGATGAGGAAGATGACGAGGACGAGCAGCAGCAGGACCGGGTCCATCCGCTCGGGGGTGGCGTCGGGGTTGCCGAAGCGTTCGAGGCGGGTCACCCGGCCGCCGTCGACCTGGGACGAGAGCCCGTCGGCGCCACGGTAGAAGAGGAGTTCGGCAGGCCCGAGCAGCCCGCTCTCGCCGATGGTCCCCACGATCCGCTCCGGCAGCCGCTCCCGCAGCAGCCGGCCCCCGTCGGACTCGAGCAGCTTCTTCAGCGCGGGCGAGACCACCATCTCGCCCTTGGCCGGGAACGCGTCCACTCCGGGCGGCAGCGGCGCGTGCGGGCCCTCGGGCTGCACCGCGCGCCCCAGGACGTCCTTGTCCCGGAACGACGTCCCGGCGTCCGCGACCACGAGGGAGCGGTCCGACTTCTTCACACCTTCACCGGTGTAGAGGCTGGCACGCGCCTCGCTGCGCTCGTGCCGTACGGCCAGCGCGCTCGGGATCGCGGTGGTGAGCAGCAGCAGCGCCACGCCCAGTCCGACACCGACGGCCGTCAGTACGGCCCGGATCCATCCCTCGCGCCCGCCGCCGTAGGCGAACCGCACCCCCATGGCCAGATCCCTGGCCCACTGCCGCATGCTCATACGATGCGCTCCATGTCCCGGGACTTGCCGTCGCGTACGACGACCTCGCGGTCGGAGTAGGCGGCCACCCGGGCTTCGTGCGTGACGAGGACGACGGCGGCGTTGGCCGAACGGGCCGCCTCGGTCAGCAACTCCATCACGCGCTCGCCGTTGAGGGAGTCCAGGGCGCCGGTGGGTTCGTCGGCGAAGACGACACGGGGGTTGGTGACCAGCGCACGGGCGACGGCGACGCGCTGCCCCTGCCCACCGGACACCTCACCGGGCCGTTTCTTCTTCAGGTCGTCGACCTCGAGCCGCTCCATCCACCCGAGGGCGGCCCGCTCGGCGTGCTTGCGGGAGGTGCCGTTCAGCCGCAGGGGCAGCGCGACGTTCTCGACACAGGTCAGCTCGGGCACAAGCTGCCCGAACTGGAAAACGAACCCGAACTCGCTCCTGCGCAGCGCACTGCGCTGGGCGTCACTCATCGCCGACAGCTCGCGCCCGGCGTACGTGATCGTGCCGGAGTCGGGCGGGACGATCCCGGCCAGACAGTGCAGCAACGTCGACTTGCCGGACCCCGAGGGGCCCATGACGGCGACGACCTCACCGGGATGGATGGAGAACGAGGCACCGTCCAGAGCGACGGTGGGCCCGTAGACCTTGCGCAGCTCATCGGCGGCGAGCAGGGAACCGGCGGGGGCGTTCACTGGGCCACCACCGCCTGACGCAGCTTGTCCAGACGGGCGGCGGTCAGCTCGAGCCAGCGCAGGTCGGCCTCCAGGTGGAACAGGGCGTGGTCGCAGATCAACTGATCCGCCAGATCGCCCTTGCGCTTCCTCTCCGTCAGGATGCGCATGCTGCGCAGGTGCTCGGAGCGCTGCGTGTCGAGGATGTCGGCGGCGTCGCGGTGGGTGAGCAGCGCGAGGACGACCTTGGTGTAGAGCGTCGACTGCAGATACGGCTCGGGCTTCTCCGGCGTCGCGAGCCACCGCTCGACGTCGGTGATACCGGCCTCGGTGATCGCGTACCGCTTGCGCTCGGGACCGCCGCCGGCCTCGATGCCGTCGACCTCGACGAGACCGTTCTTCAGCAGGCGGGACATCGTCGAGTAGACCTGGCCGTAGTGCAGCGGCCGGTCGTGACCGAACTTCTCGTCGAAGGCCCGCTTGAGGTCGTATCCATGACGCGGACCGGACTCCAGGAGCCCCAGAAGGGTGTGACCGATGGACATGCCGCCGACTCTACACACTGTGTATACCCCTCGTGTATACACGGAGTGCGGAGCGCACAGCACTGCGTGCGCCACACCAGGTCGGAGCGGATTGTCACGCTTCAGCAACAGGTCGGGCGACTGCTGCGAGGGGGCGAGCTGACGGGCGTTGTGGCTGGCCGGGGTGGGTGCGCTCACCGGCGCTGGCGAGGTGCCCCCCAAGCTCTTCGATGCGCCCCCGCGGCACGACTGCCCCCAGCCATGCCGGTCGATGGCACGCGCCACGGCGTTGCTGCACTCGCCGACGGCAGGAAGGGGACGGGGTGGGGGGTGCCCGCCCGCAGCGGCCGGCACCGGCGGAGGGTGCCGTCGTCGGGTACGGGCGGCCGGACCGAGGACGGACACCCCCCACCCCGGCCCCGACCCACAGTGAACGGCAGGCGCGACACGAGCCACGACGCAACCGCAACGGGCCGCCGCAGGCCTATAAGGGGCGCGGGGAACTGCGCGAGCAACCACCCACCCACCCGCAGACGGAGAGCCCCCTCAAGACCCCCCTCGCGGCCGCCCCCTCCGCCGCATCGGCCCCGCGTCCCGCGGCAACCGCCCCGCCTCCAGCAACGCCTTCCGCAGCACAAACTCGATCTGCGCGTTCGCCGACCGCAACTCGTCCGACGCCCACCGGGCGAGCGCGTCGTACACAGACGGGTCCAGCCGCAACAGCACCTGCTTGCGCTGCTGCGGCTTCCGCCGGCCCACCGGCACCCCCGAGGACTCAGAGGAGTCAGAGGAGTCAGAGGACTCAGAGGAGGACTCAGGGGGCTCAGGCGACTCGGAAGACGTCACTGGTAGAGCGACCCGGTGTTCAGCACGGGCTGCGGCGCCCGGTCCCCGCACAGCACCACCATCAGGTTCGACACCATCGCCGCCTTACGCTCCTCGTCCAGCTCCACGATCCCCTGCTCGGCGATCCGCGCGAGCGCCGCCTCCACCATGCCGACCGCCCCGTCGACGATCTCCCGACGCGCCGCGACGACCGCGCCGGCCTGCTGCCGCTGGAGCATCGCGGAGGCGATCTCCGGAGCGTACGCGAGGTGCGTGAACCGGGACTCGATGATCTCCACGCCGGCCGCCTCCACACGCGCGTGCAGCTCGGCGGCCAGCTTCTCCGTGATCTCCTCGGCGTTGCCGCGCAGCGAGAGCCCGTCCTCGTCGTGGGCGTCGTAGGGGTACTCGATGGCGATGTGCCGCACGGCCGCCTCGGTCTGCGTGGCGACGAACTCCAGGTAGTTGTCGACCTCGAACGTCGCCTGCGCGGTGTCGTTCACCTTCCACACCACGACAGCGGCCAGCTCGATCGGGTTGCCGTAGGCGTCGTTGACCTTCAGCACGGCCGTCTCGTGGTTGCGCACCCGCGTCGAGATCTTCTCGCGCGAGGTGAACGGGTTCACCCAGCGCAGCCCGTCCTCGCGGATCGTGCCCCGGTAGCGCCCGAAGAGCTGCACCACCCGAGCCTCGCCCGGCGCGACCGTGTTCAGGCCGCACAGCGACAGGAACGAGGACAGGCCGATCACCACCCCCACGGCGATCAGCGTGCCCTTCGCGGCCACCGCCGTGGCGACCGCCCCGCCCGCGATCGCGCCGGCCGCGACGAGCAGCCCCACCAGCCCGAGCAGCAGCGCGAGCCCGCCCCCGATGCTGTGCGCGGCGAACTCCCGTACACGAGGTGCGGGCATTTCAGGCATATCGACTGAATCTATAGGCGCGGACATGAGGTCCCCCGTTCTCAAAGCTTTCGTGTGTACATCTAAGTGATATCACTTTTCTCTGTCAGGGCAACCCTCAACCACCCCTGAACGTCGGTTCTCAGGGCAGGGGTGCTCATTGTCACGTCCGTAAAAGACCGGATCGGACGCCCTTTGTCACAACCAGCGGTGTTAGCTTTCTGAGCTGACCTGAGCCCCCGGAACGAGCGGAGCGAGGAAGCACCCCATGGGACGAGCGGAAGAGAGACGAGCGCGGCAGCGCGCGGGCCGCCGCGCGGCGCCGGGGCGCCGCCGTTCGTCACGGGCGGGCGGCAAGAGCGGCATACGCCGGCTGTTCACCTGGAAGAAGATCCTCGGCACCATCCTCGGTCTCTTCCTGCTCGGCATCGGCGCCTTCGTCGTGCTCTACATGGTGATCGACATCCCCGAGGGGAACGCCGAGGCCAAGAAGCAGAGCAACGTCTACAAGTACAGCGACGGCTCGATCATGACCCGCGACGGCGACGTCAACCGTGAGGTCGTGGACCTCGCGCACGTCCCGAAGAAGGTGCAGCGCACCTTCGTCGCCGCCGAGAACAAGACCTTCTACAAGGACTCCGGCGTCGACCTGAGGGGCACCGCGCGCGGCATCCTCAACACGCTCTCCGGCAAGGGCGCGCAGGGCGGCTCGACGATCACCCAGCAGTACGTCAAGAACTACTACCTGACCCAGGAACAGACCGTCAGCCGCAAGCTGAAGGAAATGGTCATCTCGCTGAAGCTGGACCGCGAGAAGTCCAAGGACTACATCCTGGCCGGGTACATCAACACCAGCTACTACGGCCGCAACGCCTACGGCATCCAGGCCGCCGCGCAGGCCTACTACGGCGTCGACGCCGGCCAGCTCAGCGTCGAACAGGGCGCCTACCTCGCCGCCCTGCTCCAGGCGCCGAGCCAGTACGACTGGGCCTCCGCCACCGACACCGGCAAGAAGCTGGTGAAGCAGCGCTGGAACTACGTGCTGGACAACATGGTCGAGGAACACTGGCTGGACGCCTCCCAGCGCCAGGCCATGCAGTTCCCGATCCCCAAGGACCCCAAGCCCTCGCCCGGCCTCAGCGGCCAGAAGGGCTACCTGGTGGCGGCCGCCAACAAGGAGCTGGAGAAGCGGCTCGTCGTCCAGGGCACTGCCGCGAACATGAAGGAGGCCGAGGACCTCGTCGGCCGCGGCGGCTGGACCCTCACGCTCAACATCAGCAAGAAGAAGCAGGCGGCGCTGGAGAACTCCGTCAAGGAGCAGCTGACCAGCAAGCTGAAGCCGAAGACCCGCAAGGTCGACGGGGACGTCCAGGCCGGCGGGGTCTCGGTCGACCCCAAGACGGGCGCGGTCGTCGCGATGTACGGCGGCGTGGACTACTACAAGCACTACACGAACAACGCCACCCGCACCGACTACCAGCCCGCCTCCACCTTCAAGCCGGTCATCCTGGCCGCCGCGATCGACGAGGCCGCGACGACCCAGAAGGGACAGGCGATCGGTGCCGACACGATCTACGACGGCACCAGCAAGCGCCCCGTCCTGGACCACGGCACCCCCGTCGGGTTCGCCCCGGAGAACGAGGACGACCAGGACTACGGACCGATCACCGTGCAGAACGCGATGAACCAGTCCGTGAACTCCGTCTTCGCGCAGATGGGTGTCGACGTCGGCATGCCGAAGGTGATGGAGGTCGCCGGCAAGCTCGGCATGGACACCAAGGACCTGCAGGCCGTGCCCGCGCAGACGCTCGGCTCGATGGGCGCGAGCCCGCTGCAGATGGCCGGTGTCTACGCCACCCTCGACCACCACGGCAAGAAGGTCACCCCGGCGCTGCTGAAGAAGGTCGAGTCCAGCGCCCACACCGTGGAGCTGCCCGACCCGATCGGCGACCAGGTCATCAGCCGCAACGCCGCCGACTCGGTCACCTCGGTCCTCACCGGTGTGATCGGCGACGGTACGGCCCGCGAGTCGGTGCGGAACAACCCGCTGCGCAACGGGCAGAAGGTGGCGGGCAAGACCGGTACCTCCGACGACAACAAGTCGGCCTGGTTCACCGGTTACACCCCGGACCTGGTCACCTCGGTGGGCCTGTTCGGTGAGGACGCGAAGACGTTCGCGCACGTCTCGATGCACGGCGCCGCCGGCCTGAAGCGCATCAACGGCGGTAAGTTCCCGGCGCTGATCTGGGCCGACTACACGTTCGGCGTCCAGAAGGAGGTCAGCGAGTTCGACCTGGACACCGACCAGGGCGCCGCGGTCGAGCCGTCGTTCACGCCGACCCCGTCCTCGACGCCGACGACCCAGCCGCCGTCGCAGACGCCGACGACCCAGCCCCCGTCCCAGACGCCGACGACCCAGCCACCATCGCAGACGCCGACGACCCAGCCCCCGTCCCAGACGCCGACGACCCAGCCGCCGTCGCAGACGCCGTCCGGGACACCGAGCGGCCAGCCGGAGAACCCGATCTTCGGCGGGACCGGCGGCGGCAACGGCGCCAAACGTCCATGACATGAGAGAAGGGCGCCCGGTCGACACCGGGCGCCCTTCTTCGTCGTACGACCGCGCTCAGCGGTTCAGCTCGAACCACACCACCTTGCCCGTGCTGAGCCGGGTCGCGCCCCAGCGGCGGGCCATCCGGTTCACCAGGTACAGCCCGCGCCCGCCCTCGTCCGTGGCGCGCGCCTGCCGCAGCCGGGGCAGTTGCGGCACGTCGTCGCCGACCTCGCAGCGCAGCACGTCGGTGCGCAGCAGCCGCAGGGTGACCGGGCGGGAGGCATACCGCACGGCGTTCGTGACGACCTCGCTGACCAGGAGCTGCACCGAGTCGATGTGCTCCTCCAGGCCCCAGCGCTCCAGCTGGCGGCGGGCCAGCCGGCGCGCCTTGCCCGGAGCCGCGTCCTCCGGCTCCAGGAACCAGTACGCCACGTCGCTCGGCGCGATCCCGTCGAAGCGGGCGGCGAGCAGCGCGATGTCGTCGTCCCGGTCGCCCGGCCCGAGCATGTCCAGCACCTCGTCGCACAGCGCTTCCAGCGGCGGCGGATGGTCGGGGCCCGTCAGCGCCGCGGTCGCGGCGAGCTTCTCGCGCAGCTGCTCGATGCCGGTCCACACGTCCCGCAGCCGCGACTCCACCAGCCCGTCGGTGTACAGCAGCAGCGTCGCCCCGGCGGGCGCGTCCAGCTCGACGGCCTCGAAGTCCACGCCGCCGACGCCGATCGGGGCGCCCGCGGGCACCCGCAGCACCTCCGCCTCGCCGCCCAGGTGCAGCAGGACGGGCGGCGGGTGGCCGGCGTTGGCGATGGTGATGCGATGCGAGACCGGGTCGTAGACGGCGTACAGGCAGGTCGCCATGCGGTCGGTGCCCAGGCGCTGCGCCTGTTCGTCGAGGTGGTGCAGCACCTCCTGCGGCGGCAGGTCGAGCCCGGCCAGGGTCTGCGCGGTGGTGCGCAGCTGGCCCATGATCGCCGCGCTGGTCATGGAGTGGCCCATGACGTCGCCGACGACGAGGGCGACGCGGCTGCCGGGCAGCGGGATCGCGTCGTACCAGTCGCCGCCCACCCGCGCGGTCTCCGCCGCCGGCAGGTACCTGGACGCCAGCCGGACGCCCGTGGGGCGGGGCAGGGTCTCCGGCAGCATCGTGCGCTGCAGCTCGTCGGCGATGTACGCCTCACGGCCGTACAGCACCGCCTTGTCGATGCCGAGCGCGCTGTGCGTGGCGAGCTGCGCCGCCACCAGCAGGTCGTCCGTCTCGAACGCGATGCGGTCGGGGCGGCGCAGGAACACCGCCGCGCCGATCACCCGGCGCCGCCCGCGCAGCGGCGCGAGGATCGCCCGCTGCCCGCTGGGGATGACGAGGTCGCCGCCGGCGCCGAGGAGTTCGGGGAGCGCGGCGCGCGCGGCGGGCGCGTCGGCGAACACCGGGCGCACCCCGCGCAGGACTTCGGCCAGCGCGCCACCGGGGCGCACCTCGCACAGCTCGGCCGTCACCGACGCCAGGTCCGCCAGCTCCCACGGCTCCGGCTGCTGGGACTGCGGAAGTGGCGCGAAACCGCCCTCGGTGTCCCGGTCCTCCGGGATCCGGTCGGTACGGCGCAGCCGCAGCACGACGGGACCCATGGGCCGTTCGTCACCGACGGGCAGCGGGTCGCGCAGGTAGACCAGGATGGCGTCGCTGAACGTGGGCACGGTCGCCCGGCACAGCCCCATCACGATCTCGTCCAGGTCCAGGCCCCGGGCGATGCGCCGGGTCGCCGCGCCGACGAACCGCAGCCGGTCGCCGTCCCGGCGCATCGGCGTGGGCCGGCCCGGTGCGGGACCCTGCCCGGTACGCCGCTCCTGCCCACCGTGCACGCCCTGCTCACCTCCCGGCTGCAGCGGTATGGCCTCCGGTACCGGGCGCGGCCGCAGCGTGTCCGGCTCGGCGGCCGCCGCGGGCTGCGCGTGCTCCGGGCCGGGGCCGGCCGGCTCCGGCCCGCTCGGCCTGGCCGTGCCGGGGGTGTCCCCGGCACGGGCCTGGGCGCCCTGCAGCGGTAAGGCCCCCGCGCCGGGCGCACGCGCCGGCGTCGAGGTACGCAGAAGCGCCCCACGGGGGTCCGTGGGGTCGACGCCCTGCTGGGGACGTTCGTAGGTGGGGTGCTCCGTCACGCGTGTCGCATCCATCCGTCCGGGGCTGCGCGCCGGGCACGCAGTTCCGCCCGCCGACATGCCGATACCCGCAATACATGCCCCAGGAACGGAATTCCGGCGGCGCCCTGGTTCCCCTCGCTCACGTCCTGCCCGCCCCTCGGTGACGTCGGATCAGACTCGGTACGCGCGCCCGTGGTTGCTGCTGCGCGCCCTTGCGGAGGACGATCCTACGTTTCCTGCCCGGGGGCGCATCAAGGGTCTCATGAGGACACATGCGCGGGCGTACGATCCCAGTCGTCCGGCAGCTTCGGCACCGGCCACGACGGATCGGGCCGCCAGTGCTGCCAGCCGTCCGAGAACGGCGGCCCCCAGGCGCGGATCGCCTCGACCGCGTCCTGACCGGCCGCCCGGACCCGCTCGGCGAGTTCGGCGCCCATCAGCCCGTCCTGCTGGGCCTGCGCGAACTCGTCCTCGTCACGCCACTGCCAACCGCCGTCCGGCCGCACCTCGATGTCCAGGAAGTGGTCGGTGGAGTCCACCCCGCCCGCCCAACGGGCCAGCGGGTCCTCCAGGTTGACGTAGAAGTTCTTGAACCGCCAGCCAGGCTCCCAGAACAGCCACACCGACCACGGCTCGCCCGGTCTGGCCAGTTTCAGCACGCCCGTGCCGAACCACCGGTCGCGCTGCACCGTGCGCGGCTTGGTGTACCGGGTCGCCAGCGGCTCCCGGTGGACCGGCGTGCCGTCGGCGAGGACGGGCTTGACGCACTCGGTGCCCGGTGCCATCCAGGCGGCGAGCAGCTCCTCGTCGTCGCGGACGACGGTGACGGGCCGCGCGATGTGGAAGCCCTCGCCGCCGTTGTCCCGATAGCGCCACAGGACCTGTGTCCCGGGCGCCCAGAAACCCGCCGCAGCACCGCCGTCCGTGTCCACGCGTCTCATCACATCACCGTCTGCCATGCACAGATATTAGGTGTCATGGCCATCCGATGCTGCGGTTCGCGTCACGGTTCGCCAACGCGGCCCCGCCTGTTACGGCCGGGTCATCCGCAGGACATCCAGTGCCTCGTCCAGTTGCTCCTCGGTCAGCTCGCCCCGCTCGACGTAGCCGCTCTCGAGGACGACCTGCCGGATCGTCTTGCGGTCCGCCAGCGCCTTCTTGGCGACCTTGGCGGCCTCCTCGTACCCGATGTACTTGTTCAGCGGGGTCACCACCGACGGCGAGGACTCGGCATACTCCCGGGCGCGTTCGCGGTGCGCGACGATCCCGTCCACCGTGCGGTCGGCGAGCAGCCGGGAGACGTTCGCGAGCAGCCGGATCGATTCGAGGACGTTCTTGGCGATGACCGGCAGCATCACATTGAGCTCGAAGTTGCCGGCGGCGCCCGCGGTGGCCACCGTGGCGTCGTTGCCGATCACCTGCGCGGCGACCATCAGGACGGCCTCGGGAATGACCGGGTTGACCTTCCCCGGCATGATCGAGGAGCCGGGCTGCAGATCCGGCAGGGAGATCTCGGCGAGGCCGGTGCGCGGGCCGGAGGACATCCAGCGCAGATCGTTGGCGATCTTCGTCAGGCCGACCGCGATCGTGCGCAGCTGCCCGCTGGTCTCGACGATGCCGTCCCGCGCGCCCTGCGCCTCGAAGTGGTCGCGCGCCTCGGTCAGCGGCAGTCCGGTGGCCTGGGCGACCTCCTCGATGACGGCGGCGGAGAAGCCGGGCGGGGTGTTGATGCCGGTGCCCACGGCCGTGCCGCCGAGCGGGAGTTCCGCGAGCCGGGGCAGGGAGGCCTTCAACCGCTCGACGCCGTAGCGGACCTGTGCGGCGTAACCGCCGAACTCCTGGCCCAGGGTGACGGGCGTGGCGTCCATCAGGTGCGTACGGCCGGACTTCACCACGTCCGCGAACTCCTCCGCCTTGCGGGTCAGCGCGGCGGCGAGATGGCCGAGGGCCGGGATCAGGTCCCGGGTGACGGCCGCGGTGGCCGCGATGTGGATCGAGGACGGGAAGACGTCGTTGGACGACTGGGAGGCGTTCACGTGGTCGTTGGGGTGTACGTCCCGGCCGAGCCGCTCGCTGGCGAGGGTGGCGATGACCTCGTTGGTGTTCATGTTGGACGAGGTGCCGGAGCCCGTCTGGAAGACGTCCACCGGGAAGTGGTCGTCCCACTTCCCCTCGGCGACCTCCTGCGCCGCCTCCTGAACGGCCTCGGCGACATCCTTGTCGAGGACCCCCAGCCGCGCGTTCACCTTCGCCGCGGCGCCCTTGATCCGCGCCAGCGCCTCGATGTGGGCGCGCTCGACGCGCTGCCCGGAGATGGGGAAGTTCTCCACGGCCCGCTGCGTCTGCGCCCGCCACTTGGCGTGCGCGGGGACGCGGACCTCGCCCATGGAGTCGTGCTCGATGCGGTAGTCGGTGCCGCTGCTTCCGGTCGTCGTCATCGTCGTACCTCCACCAAGATCAGCGCGGGCCGGGGGACGCCTATTCCCCGTTCCCGTACGGTGTTCCCGCCCGGCCCGCACTCAGCAGTCCGTCGACCAGGGCGCGCAGGCCGGCGGCGTAGGTGTCCGTTGCCGTCAGCTCCGCCCAGCGCGGGCCGAGCGCGGCGAGGCGGGGCAGGGCGGCCGGATCGAGGCCGGCGAACACCTGGTCACGGTAGGTCGGCCTGTCGTCGGTCGCACGCCGGCGGGCGGCCGTCGCGCGGACGATCAGTTCCCCGGCCGTGTAGTACCAGATCGACCGGTAGGCGTGCACGGCCTGCTCCGGGCTGAGGCCGCAGGCGATCGCCGCGTCCACGACCTGCTCCACGAACCACAGCGCGGAGGGGGCCAACAGGTCGTCGGCGGTGAGGACTTCGACCAGCCACGGGCACCGGGCCAGCAGGTCCCGCATGGCGGTCGCCGCGGCGAGCAGCCGCTCGCGCGGATCGGCCGGCAGCGACGGCCGGGGCGCCTGTCCGGCGTAGTCCTCCAGCAGGAGCAGCAGCAGCTCCTCCTTGTCCCGCACGTGGTGGTAGAGGGCCATCGGCGTGCTGCCGATCTCCTTGGCCAGGCGCCGCATGGTGAGCTTCGCGACCCCCTCCTCGTCGATGATCCGGCGCGCCGCCGTGACGATCTCCGCGCGGGAGAGCCGGGGCGGCCTGCCGGGGCGGCCGGGGTGCGTGGGGGCGGTGGACATGGGCCCCATGATGGCGCACCGGCCGGAGGGGGGTGGACGTGCGGGGGAGTGGCGGGCTAATTTTCTTACGTGTACAAAAATCTGTCGAGCCGACCGGAGGGACTTCCGTCATGACCACGCTCACCCCGATCGACCTGTTCACGGCCGCCGTCCACGTCGGGCCCGGCCCCGGTGTCTCCGCCGGCGAGCGCCGGATGACCGAGGGCCGCCCCGGTTCCTGGCAGCTGGCGGCCTTCCACGCGGCGTCGGACGCCGACGTCCACGCCGACCACTGGGAGATGCACCCCGAGGCCGACGAACTGGTCTGCGTGCTCAGCGGCCGGGTGCGCTTCTTCCTCCGCCCGGACACCGCGGACGCGCCGGAGCAGACGGCCACCCTCACCGGCGGTACGGCGGTCGTCGTGCCGCGCGGCAGGTGGCACCGCATGGAGGTCGACGGCCCGGTCCGGCTGCTGTCCCTGTCACCGCGGGAGGGAACGCGGCTGGAGCCGGTGCTGCCCTGACCCCGGGGACGGGAACGGCCCCCGCCCGTTGCCGGGTGGGGGCCGTCGCGACCTGCGTCAGGGATGCGTCACGCGAGACCGGGGCCGCGCACCGGGATGGACGTGAACGTCGGCTGCGGGGCCGGGTCCTGGAAGAAGTCGTTGCCCTTGTCGTCAACGACGATGAACGCCGGGAAGTCCTCGACCTCGATCTTCCAGACCGCCTCCATGCCCAGCTCCTCGTACTCCAGGACCTCGACCTTCTTGATGCAGTCCTGGGCGAGACGCGCGGCCGGGCCGCCGATGGAGCCGAGGTAGAAGCCGCCGTGCGCGTGGCAGGCGTCGGTGACCTGCTTCGAGCGGTTGCCCTTGGCCAGCATCACCTTGGAGCCGCCCGCGGCCTGGAACTGCTCCACGTAGGAGTCCATGCGCCCGGCGGTGGTCGGGCCGAAGGAACCGGAGGCGTAGCCCTCGGGGGTCTTCGCCGGGCCCGCGTAGTACACCGGGTGGTCCTTCAGGTACTGCGGCATCTCCTCGCCCGCGTCCAGGCGCTCCTTGATCTTGGCGTGCGCGATGTCGCGGGCCACGACCAGCGGGCCGGTCAGCGACAGGCGGGTCTTCACCGGGTACTTGGTCAGCTCGGCGAGGATCGTGTCCATCGGCTGGTTGAGGTCGATCGTGACGACGTCACCGGCCTCGTCGAGGTGCTCGTCCGTCGTGTCCGGCAGGAAGCGCGCCGGGTCGGTCTCCAGCTGCTCCAGGAAGACGCCCTCGGCGGTGATCTTCGCGACGGCCTGGCGGTCCGCCGAGCAGGACACGGCGATGGCGACCGGGCAGGACGCGCCGTGCCGCGGCAGGCGCACCACGCGCACGTCGTGGCAGAAGTACTTGCCGCCGAACTGCGCGCCGATGCCGATCTTCTGGGTCAGCTCGAAGACCTTCTCCTCCAGCTCCTTGTCCCTGAAGCCGTGGCCGAGCTCCGAGCCCTCCGCCGGGATCTCGTCCAGGTAGTGCGCGGAGGCGTACTTCGCGGTCTTCAGCGCGTACTCGGCACTGGTGCCGCCGACGGCGATCGCCAGGTGGTACGGCGGGCAGGCGGCCGTACCGAGCGAACGGATCTTCTCCTCCAGGAACTTCATCATGGAGGCCTCGTTCAGGACGGCCTTGGTCTCCTGGTAGAGGAAGGACTTGTTGGCGCTGCCGCCGCCCTTCGCCATGAACAGGAACTTGTAGGCGCCGCCGTCCGTCGCGTACAGCTCGATCTGCGCGGGGAGGTTGGAGCCGGTGTTCTTCTCCTCCCACATGGTGAGCGGAGCCATCTGCGAGTAGCGCAGGTTGAGCCTGGTGTAGGCGTCGTAGATGCCGCGGCTCAGCGCCTCCTCGTCGCGGCCCGCCGTCAGCACGTTCTGTCCGCGCTTGCCCATCACGATCGCCGTGCCGGTGTCCTGGCACATCGGCAGCACGCCCGCCGCCGCGATGTTCGCGTTCTTCAGCAGGTCCAGCGCGACGAACTTGTCGTTGCTCGACGCCTCGGGGTCGTCGATGATGCGGCGCAGCTGGGCGAGGTGGGCCGGGCGCAGGTAGTGCTGGATGTCGTGGATGGCCTCCTCGGCCAGCTTGCGCAGCGCCTCCGGCTCCACCTTGAGGAACGTCCGCCCGTCCGGTCCCTCGACCGTCGAGACGCCCTCGGAGGTCACCAGCCGGTAGGGGGTGGTGTCCTCGCCCTGGGGGAGCAGATCGGTGTACGCGAACTCAGGCATCTCAGCCCATTCCTCACTCTGACGGACGGCGCCCGCCGACGCTGGCGGGCCCCACCAGCGTAGAACCTGCCGCCGACACGGAGTCTGTGAGGTAAGGCTCAGTTCGTCTCTCGGTTCGCCCTCGGTTCACCCTCGAGCGGGGCTATCGCGATCTATCGTGTTTCGCTATGCTGCTGCTCGTGGACCTTCAGAAGCAGGTGGACCCGCACGCGCAGACCGCCGCCCCCGCCGCCGAGCTGCGCGCCTCCGACGCCGACCGCGACCGCATCGCCGACATCCTGCGCGAGGCGCTTGCCGAGGGCCGGCTCACCGCCGAGGAGCACGCCGAGCGCGTCGAGGGCGCGCTCGCCGCGAAGACGGTCGGCGAGCTGGAGGTCTACGTCCGCGATCTGCCCGCGGGCCGGCGTCCGGCCGCACCGGCCCACGCCGCCGCCCCGCAGCGCCTGGCCCCGGGCGTGGTCCCGGCCGACCCCGACGAGAACCTGGTCGCCGTCTTCAGCAGCTCCGTGCGCCGGGGCCGCTGGCGCGCGGGCCGCCGCATCCACGCGTACGCGATCTTCGGCAGCGTCGAGATCGACCTGAGCGAGGCCCTGTTCGAGTACCAGCAGGTCGTGGTCAAGGCGATCTCGGTCTTCGGCAGCGTCGAGGTGCGCGTCCCGGAGAACGTCTCGCTGCGCGGCACCGGCGGCGGCGTGCTGGGCAACTTCGAGGTGGACACCCTCGACTCCACCGAGGCCGACGCCCCGGTCGTCTACGTCGACGGCTGGGCCGTGCTCGGCAACATCGAGGCGCGGGCCAAGCGCGGCAGGCTCGTCGCGGACATCCTCGACAAGGTCCAGCGCAAGGTCGACCGGGGTCTGCGCAGGCATCTGGATCACTGACGGCCGTGCATTCCGAGGCCGGCACCGACCGTACGGTCCGGAACTCAGTGCATAGGCGCGCGTACAGCGGGTAGGGCTTGCTGCATCGTCTCTCGCTCGCGAAGCCGTCTCGTCAGGAGAAGACCGTGCTGCAACCGCCGCATTCGTCTCTGCAGGTAGCTGCCGTTCCGGCCCAGCGAGGGCCGCGAGACAGGGACCAAGACGCCCCCTGGCACACCGAGGCGGTGTGCCGGCGCGACGAGGCCGGCCTGTTCTTCGCACCGTCCAAGGAGCCCACCGCGGCCCGGCTCTCCCGCGAGGAGGCCGCCAAGCGGGTCTGCGCCCGCTGCCCGGTCATGGTCGAGTGCCGCGAGCACGCCCTGCTCCAGCCCGAGCCGTACGGCGTCTGGGGCGGCCTGACGGCAGCGGAACGCCGCGTGGTCCTGGCCCGGCGCCGCCGCCGCGAGGTGGAACTGAAGAAAACGGCGACGACGGGCCGCATAGCGGCAGCGGGCTGAGCCCTACGGACACGCCAAGAGGCGCCCCCTCCGCACAGGGGGCGCCTCTTGGGTGCCGGCGTGGGGCCGAAGCAGGGGCCCTACTTCGCCCGGTCGAAATCGATCGCGCTGTACGCCCGCAGCTTCCGCAGCCGGTGCTCGGAGTCGATCTTGCGTACCGTGCCCGACTTCGACCGCATCACGATCGACTCGGTCAGCGCGGTGTCCGACCGGTAGCGCACGCCGCGCAGCAGCTCACCGTCGGTGATACCGGTCGCGACGAAGAACACGTTCTCCCCGGACACCAGGTCGTCGGTGGTGAGGACCCGGTCCAGGTCGTGCCCGGCGTCGATCGCCCGCTGCCGCTCCTCGTCGTCCTTGGGCCACAGCTTGCCCTGGATCGTGCCGCCCAGGCACTTCACGGCACAGGCGGAGATGATGCCCTCCGGCGTGCCGCCGATGCCGAGCAGCAGGTCGACGCCGGTGCCCTCGCGCAGCGCGTAGACGGACCCCGCCACGTCGCCGTCGGAGATCAGCTTGATGCGCGCGCCGGCCTCCCGGACCTCCTTGATCAGGCCCTGGTGGCGCGGCCGGTCGAGGATCACGACGGTGACGTCCTCGGGCGTGGCCCGCTTGGCCTTGGCGATCCGGCGGATGTTGACCGCGACCGGCGCGTCGATGTCGACGAAGTCGGCGGCTTCCGGGCCGGTGACCAGCTTGTCCATGTAGAAGACGGCGGACGGGTCGAACATGGCGCCGCGCTCGGCGGCGGCCAGCACCGCGATGGCGTTGGGCATGCCCTTCGCGGTCAGCGTGGTGCCGTCGATCGGGTCGACGGCGATGTCGACCTCGGGCCCGGTGCCGTCACCGACGCGCTCGCCGTTGAAGAGCATCGGCGCCTCGTCCTTCTCGCCCTCGCCGATGACGACCACGCCGTTCATCGACACGGTGGAGACGAGGGTGCGCATCGCGCGCACCGCGGCACCGTCGGCGCCGTTCTTGTCGCCGCGTCCGACCCAGCGGCCGGCGGCCATGGCCGCAGCTTCGGTCACCCGGACGAGTTCCAGGGCGAGGTTGCGGTCGGGGGCCTCGGACGGGACGTCCAGCTCGGACGGCAAGTGATGATGCTCGGTCATCGGAGCGCACCTTTCTGATACGACGACGGCCGGATGAGGGTGTTCGACCTCGACTCTATCGTCAGTCCGACAAAATGAGCAGGGGACCCCACGGATGAGCGGACCGGGCACCTGCGACGATAGGGGGCATGGCAGGTTCGAACGGCAAGCAGAAGACGGCCCGGGACATGATCCTCTCCCTGGCCGTGATCGGGATCGCGGCGTTGGTCGTCTACTTCTTCGCCATCCCGCACGACGATCACGCTCCCGATCTCAAACGGGTCGACTACAGCGTCGAGCTGGCCACGGCGCGCCGCGCGGCCTCGTATCCGGTGGCCGCGCCCGAGGGGCTGCCGGGCAGCTGGAAGGCGACCTCGGTCCGCTTCCGGGGTGATCAGTCCGACGCCTGGCATCTGGGCTTCAACGCCCCCGACGGCCAGTATGTGGCCGTCGAGCAGTCCACGCAGAAGCGCTCGGCGTTCATCGCCGAGGCGAGCCAGGGCGCGAAGGCCACGGACGTCACCGAGAAGATCGCCGGCCGCACCTGGATCCGCTACACCGGCGGCCGCTATGACGCGCTGGTGCTGCAGGACACCCCCGGCGGCTCGACCACCCTGGTCGCGGGCACCGGTTCCTTCACCCAGCTGACCGAGATGGTGAAGGCCCTGAAGCTGGCCTGAGCCCGCGCACGGTTCCCGGCACGCGAAAGAGGCCCCCGGCGGTGCTGGGGGCCTCTTGCCGTGCGGGAGAACGACGGCGTCAGACGGTGGTGACGACCTCGTCGTACGCCAGGCGCGGGGCGCGCGGGTAGGAGGCGTTCTCGCCGGGGTTGCCGATGTTGACGATCATCAGCGGGGTGTGGTCGTCGTCCAGGAACTCCTTGCGCACGCCCTCGGCGTCGAAGCCGGTCATCGGGCCGGCGGCCAGACCGGCGGCGCGCACGCCGACGATGAAGTACGCGGCCTGGAGGGCGGCGTTGAGCAGCGCGGAGTTCTCCCGGACCGGACGCTCGGCGAAGAAGACGTCCTTGGCCTGCGGGAACGCCGGGAAGAGGGCCGGCAGCTCCTCGTGGAACTCGTTGTCCGCGGCGAGGATCGCGACCAGCGGGGCGGAGGCGGTCTTGGGCTGGTTGCCCTCGGCCATGTGCTGCACCAGTCGCTCGCGGGCCTCGGGGGAGCGGACCAGGGTGATGCGCAGCGGGGTCTGGTTGAAGGCGGTCGGGCCGTACTTGACCAGGTCGTAGATCGCCTGCATCTGCTCGTCGGTCACCGGCTCGTCGGTGAAGGCGTTCGCGGTGCGGGCCTCGCGGAAGAGCAGGTCCTGGGCGGCGGGGTCAAGAACGAGAGACATGCGTGAACTTTCTCTGGGGTGCGTCCGGATCCGGCATGCCGGACCGTCTGACGTCCTCGACGGTACGCCAGAGAAGGTTCAAGTTTCAACAACAGGGGGCGTGAGCGCCTTCACACCCGCCGCGGGCTACTCCCCGGCCTTCTCTTCCTCCTCCGCCAGCGCCGCGTCCAGCCGCGCCCGGGCGCCCTCCAGCCAGCGCCGGCACACCCTCGCCAGCTCCTCCCCGCGCTCCCACAGGGCGAGGGACTCCTCCAGCGTCCCCCCACCGGCCTCCAGCCGCCGTACGACGTCGATCAGCTCGTCCCGTGCCTGCTCGTACCCGAGCGCCTCATCCACCTTGCTGGTCATCCACCCAACCTAAACGTCGACTCGGACAGTGAACTCACCCTCGGCCACCCGCGCCCGCAGCGGCTCCTCGGCCTCCACCTCGGCGGGATCGCGGACCACGTGCCCGTCGGCCTTCTGCAGCACCGCGTACCCGCGCTTCAGCGTCGCCGCGGGGGACAGCGCCACCACGCGTGCGTGCGTGTGCGTCAGCTCGGAGTCCGCGCGGTCCAGCAGATGGCCCAGGCACCGCCGGGAGCGCTCCACCAGGGACTCCACCTGGTCGGTCCGCTCGTCCAGCATCCGGTGCGGATCCTGTATCACCGGCCGCGCCAGCGCGTGCGCCAGCCCGCGCTCCTCCCGCTCCAGATACGCCTCCACGCACCGCCGGGCCCGCCCCCGCAGCATCCGGACCCGCTCCAGCTCCTCGCCGACGTCCGGCACGACCTTCTTCGCGGCGTCCGTCGGGGTGGAGGCGCGCAGGTCGGCGACATGGTCCAGCAGCGGGTTGTCCGGCTCGTGCCCGATCGCCGACACCACCGGTGTACGGCACGCCGCCACCGCGCGCACCAGCTGCTCGTCGGAGAACGGCAGCAGATCCTCCACGCTGCCGCCACCGCGCGCGACGATGATCACGTCGACCTCGTCGAGCGTGTCCAGCTCCTTCACGGCCTGCACCACCTGCGACACCGCGTGCACCCCCTGCACGGCGACGTTGCGCACCTCGAAGCGCACGTGCGGCCAGCGGTGCCGGGCGTTCTCCAGCACGTCCCGCTCGGCGGCCGAAGCCCGGCCGCACACCAGCCCGATCAGCTGCGGCAGGAAGGGCAGCGGCTTCTTGCGCTCCGGCGCGAACAGCCCCTCGGCCGCCAGCGCCTTCTTCAGCTGCTCCAGCCGAGCGAGCAGCTCCCCGACGCCCACGGGCCGTATCTCGGCGGCCCGCAAGGACAGCTGCCCCCGCGGCGCGTACCACTCCGGCTTGGCCAGGACGACGACCCGGGCGCCCTCGCCGACGACGTCCGCGACGGTGTCGAACACCTGCCGGTAGCAGGTCACGCTCACCGAGATGTCGTACGACGGGTCGCGCAGCGTCAGGAACACCACGCCGGCGCCTGGGCGGCGCGACAACTGCGTGATCTGCCCCTCGACCCACACCGCGCCGAGGCGGTCGATCCAGCCGCCGATCAGTCGGGACACCTCACCGACGGGGAGCGGGGTTTCGGGGGACGAGGAGACAGCCATGCGGTCGAGAGTAATGGCCGCCACTGACAGCGCCGCGGATGACGGCCCGCGCAGCTATGAACGCGGCCGCACCCTGCCCCGCTGTCCCAGCAGCACCAGCAGGCCGAGCACCAGCCACACCGCACCCACCACCTGGGCCGTGCCCGACGCCTCGACGATGACCGCGAGGGTGATGGCGGCGCCGACGACGGGCACCAGCACATGCCGCCACCAGCTCAGCTCGCCCCGCCGCCGCCCGAAGTACCCCACCACGCTCGCGTGCAGCAGCGTGAACGCCGTCAGCGCGCCGATGTCGACCACCGACACCAGCTTGTCCAGGCCGTCGTCGCGCCGCGCCGCCCAGCCCGCCGCGACCAGCGTGATCACCGCCGCGCACAGCAGCGCCACCCGCGGCACCCCGCCGTCGGTGCGCGCCAGCGCCTTCGGCAGCCGCCGCTCCCGGCCCATCGCGAACAGCAGCCGCCCGGCCGCAGCCTGCCCGGCCAGCGCCGCGAACGCCGCCCCGATGGCCTTGCTCACGGCGACCAGGTCGTGCAGCCAGCCGCCGACGGAGGAGTCCACCGCGTCGTAGAACGCCGAGCCCTGCTTGACCGGATCGGCGGCCAGTTGCTCGGACGTCATGGGCTCCAGCAGGGCCACCAGATAGGTCTGCGCGACGAAGAGCACACCGGCCAGCGCCAGGCAGAACAGCAGCGCCCGCGCCACTTTGCGCGACCCTCCGGTCGTCTCCTCCGCGAACGTGGCGATCGCGTCGAAGCCGAGGTACGACAGCACCGCCACGGACACCGCCCCGACGACCGCCGACAGCGCGAACGCGCCCTGCGAGCCGTCCCCGGACAGCGGCGACAGCACGTCCCGCTGGGCGCCGTCCCGCGCCAGGACCACGAGCGCGGCCACCATGAACACCAGCAGCACCACGATCTCCATCGCCAGCACGAGGAAACCCGCCAGCGCCGCCGTGCGCACCCCCCACAGGTTCAGCAGCGTCGTGACGACCACCGCAAGCGCCGTCCACACCCAGCGGGACACCTCGGGGACCAGGGAGTTCATCGCGATCCCGGAGAACAGGTAGGCCACCGCCGGGATGAGCACGTAGTCCAGCATCGCCATCCAGCCGGCCACGAACCCGGCGCCCTCGCCGAGCCCCGCGCGCGCGTACGCGAACACCGAGCCCGCGAGGGGGACGACCCGCACCATCTGTGCGTAGGAGAAGGCGGTGAACGCCATGGCGACGGTCGCCACCACGTACACCAGCGCCACCGCCCCGTGCGACTTGGCGTCCAGCGTGCCGAAGACGCCGACGGGCGCCATGGGGGCGATGAAGAGCAGCCCGTAGACCACCAGGTCGCGAAAGCCCAGGCTGCGACGCAGCCGGTCGTGGGCCTCGGCCGGGGATGCCGTCGCCTCCGTGTCGGACATGGAAACCAGTTTTCCCCCGGCGCCCCGCGCGACGCGATCTCTGTGCCGCCGAACGCACCCTTACGATGGGACCCATGACTGCTTCGCCTGGCCGCCGTGTCCTGCTCGCCGCCCCCCGGGGCTACTGCGCGGGTGTGGACCGCGCCGTGATCGCCGTCGAGAAGGCCCTGGAGCAGTACGGGGCCCCGGTCTACGTCCGGCACGAGATCGTCCACAACAAGTACGTCGTGCAGACCCTGGAGAAGAAGGGCGCCGTCTTCGTCGAGCGCACGGAGGAGGTGCCGCCGGGCAACATCGTGATGTTCTCGGCACACGGCGTGGCCCCGACCGTCCACGAGGAGGCCCGGCAGGGCCGGCTCGCCACCATCGACGCCACCTGCCCGCTGGTCACCAAGGTCCACAAGGAAGCCGTTCGGTTCGCGGACGAGGACTACGACATCCTGCTGATCGGCCACGAGGGCCACGAGGAGGTCATCGGCACCTCCGGCGAGGCCCCCGACCACATCCAGCTCGTCGACGGTCCCGGTGACGTCGACAAGGTCGAGGTCCGCGACCCGTCGAAGGTGGTCTGGCTGTCCCAGACCACGCTGTCCGTGGACGAGACCATGGAGACCGTCGACGCGCTGAAGACGAAGTTCCCCGGGCTCGTCTCCCCGCCCAGCGACGACATCTGCTACGCCACGCAGAACCGTCAGCAGGCCGTGAAGCAGATGGGCGCCGAGGCCGACCTCGTCATCGTCGTCGGCTCGCGCAACTCCTCCAACTCCAAGCGCCTGGTCGAGGTCGCCAAGCTGGCCGGCGCCCGCGCCGCGTACCTGGTGGACTTCGCCGACGAGATCGACGAGGCGTGGCTCGAGGGCGTCGGCACGGTCGGCGTCACCTCCGGCGCGTCCGTGCCCGAGGTGCTGGTCGAGCAGGTGCTGGCCTGGCTCGCCGAGCGCGGCTTCGAGGACGTGGAGATCGTCAAGGCAGCCGAGGAGTCCATCACCTTCTCGCTGCCCAAGGAGCTGCGCCGCGACCTGCGGGAGGAGGCGACCGCCCTGGTCGCCGAGCGCGGCGGATCCGGTCCGGCCGAGGCGTGACGGTCCGATCCGGTCGGCCCGTGGCGTGACCGTCAGTGGTCCGTCGTAACGTGGAGCCATGCAGATCTTCGGCGTGGACATCGGCGGATCCGGGATCAAGGGTGCCCCTGTCGACCTGGACAGGGGCGACCTCGCACAGGAGCGCCACAAGGTCCTGACCCCGCACCCGGCGACACCGGACGGCGTGGCCGACGGCGTGAAGGAGGTCGTCGACCACTTCGGCTGGAGCGGCCCGGTCGGCCTCACCTTTCCGGGCGTGGTCACCGGCGGAGCCATGATCCGCACGGCGGCCAACGTCGACCCCGGCTGGATCGACAAAGACGCGCGAGCCCTGTTCGCCGAACGGCTCGGCGGGCTGCCGGTGACCGTGGTCAACGACGCGGACGCGGCGGGCGTCGCCGAGATGCGCTACGGCGCCGGCAAGGACCGCCGGGGCACCGTGATCATGCTGACCTTCGGCACCGGCATCGGCAGCGCGGTCTTCACCGACGGCGCCCTGGTCGCCAACACCGAGCTGGGCCACCTGGAGCTGAACGGCCACGACGCGGAGAAGCGCGCCTCCAGCAAGGTCAAGGAGGACCACGACCTGTCGTGGGAGCAGTGGGCCCACCGGGTGCAGAAGTACCTCGCGCACGTGGAGATGCTGTTCTCGCCGGAGCTGTTCATCATCGGCGGCGGCGTCAGCCGCAAGTCCCACAGGTTCCTGCACCTGATCGAGGGCATCAGAGCCGACATCGTCCCCGCCCAGCTGCAGAACAACGCGGGCATCGTGGGCGCGGCGATGCGCGCGGCGGCCCGCAGCTAGGGTCCGTCGTCCGGATCAGGCCGGCCCCGTCCATCCGCGCCCCGTGGCCTGCCGCCGGCGGTGGTGGGCCACGGCGAAGCGGCGGCTGACGGCGATGGCGCCGGCGGTCAGGGTGCCGGCGTACAGCCAGCCCGCCTCGGTCGCCAGGGCCGTGACCAGGTTCATCAGCCGTGCGCCGAGTCCGTCACCGCTGTCGACCAGGGGCACCAGCCCCGCGGCGAAGGCGATGGGCAGCACGACGGGGGCGGTCAGCAGATCCCCCTTGCGCACCCACACCGTGGTGAGCACGCACACCGGCAGGAAGAGCACGCCGTACGCGGTCGGCGTGGCGGACCAGGAGCCGAACAGCACCCGCAGGGCCAGCCCCAGCACAATCATCACGGCACCGCAGAACAGCCCGCTGCCGAGCCCGGTCAGCCGCGGGTTGGGCAGCCCGCGCGCGGGCCGGGCGAGTGGGGGAGCGGGCCGCCGCACGGTGACCGCACTGCGCTGAGCCGCCCCCGCGTCGCGGCCTGCGTCGGCCCGGCGGTCGGCCCCCGCAGCCGGCCGGCCCGGGCGTCCGCCGTCCGGACCGGGCCTCCCGCGCCGCGCCTGCGGCGGCAGCGGCGACGGTGCCGGCGTGCGGCGGCGCGGTGCGGACTGGGCGTGTCGCGTCCTGTGCTGCTCCATTGGACCAACTTAGGTCGGTTCGCGTGCCCGCTCACACCCCGGACACGCCGTTCGGCGGAGCCCGGCCAACCGTTCGAGACGACCTCGGGTCCCGGCGCACTCACCCCGTAGACTGGTGGATCGGCCCCGCCCCGGGACCCGCCGCCCTCCACCCTCACGTAACGGGAAGTCGCAACGTGTCGCTCACGATCGGAATCGTCGGTCTGCCCAATGTCGGCAAGTCGACCCTGTTCAACGCCCTGACCAAGAACGACGTGCTGGCGGCCAACTACCCGTTCGCCACGATCGAGCCGAACGTCGGCGTGGTCGGCGTGCCCGACCCCCGCCTGGCGAAACTGGCCGAGATCTTCTCCTCCGAGCGGGTCCTGCCCGCCACCGTCGACTTCGTCGACATCGCCGGCATCGTGCGCGGCGCGTCCGAGGGCGAGGGCCTGGGCAACAAGTTCCTCGCGAACATCCGCGAGTCCGACGCGATCTGCCAGGTGATCCGCGCCTTCAAGGACGAGAACGTCGTCCACGTCGACGGCAAGGTCTCGCCGAAGGACGACATCGAGACGATCAACACGGAGCTGATCCTGGCGGACCTCCAGACGATCGAGAAGGTCCTCCCGCGCCTCCAGAAAGAGTCCCGGATCAAGAAGGACGTGGCGCCGAAGGTCAAGGCCGTCGAGGAGGCGAAGGAGATCCTGGAGAAGGGCGACACGCTGTTCTCCCAGGGCATCGTCCAGGGCACCGAGCGCGCCGAGCCCCTCCACGACCTGCACCTGCTGACGACGAAGCCCTTCCTCTACGTCTTCAACGTCGACGAGGACGAGCTGGTCGACGAGGACTTCAAGAACGAGCAGCGCGCCCTGGTCGCCCCCGCCGAGGCGATCTTCCTCAACGCCAAGCTGGAGGCGGACCTCGCCGAGCTGGACGAGGAGGAGGCGATGGAGCTGCTGGAGTCCGTCGGCCAGCACGAGCCGGGCCTCGCCACCCTCGCCCGCGTCGGTTTCAACACCCTGGGCCTGCAGACCTACCTGACGGCCGGCCCCAAGGAGTCCCGCGCCTGGACAATCAAGAAGGGCGCCACCGCCCCCGAGGCCGCCGGCGTGATCCACACCGACTTCCAGAAGGGATTCATCAAGGCCGAGGTCATCTCCTTCGACGACCTGGTCGCCACCGGCTCGGTGGCCGAGGCCCGCGCGAAGGGCAAGGCCCGCATGGAGGGCAAGGACTATGTGATGCAGGACGGGGACGTGGTGGAGTTCCGGTTCAACGTGTGAGCGCGGCAGAAGGGGTCGGACTCTCCCGAGTCCGACCCCTTCTGTTTTCCGTGCTGACGCCTACTTGCTCCCCGCCGGGGTGAGCTTGTCGAGATCCAGACTGATCTCGAAAGGCACAGGCCGCTTCAGACTGCCCCGGAAAATGCCGGCGGGCGCGTAGACACCGGTCGGTTCGTCGAGTTCGTAGACGTGGACGACGGGGGTGCCGTCCTCGTCAGCGATGCACCAGTAGTGCGGGATGCCGGCCTCGGCGTACTTGCGCAGCTTGACCGTGCGGTCACGGTGCGCGGACTCCGGTGAGACGACCTCGATGACGAGGCGCACCTCATCAGGGGTGAACCAGGTGCGGTCGCCGTCGTAGGCGGCCGTCGTCAAGAGCAGATCGGGCTCGGGCCGGTTTCGCTCGTCGAGCCTTATGGTCATCTCGCGGCCGACTCTGACATCGCTGGGCGCCTGCTCCATGAGGGCGACAGTGAGCATGGTGACGAGGTGGCCATGCCACCATCGCTGGGGCGACGTCATGAAGACGAGGGCTCCGTCGATCAGCTCGGTGTGGCGGGGTGCCTCGGGGAGGCGGTCCAGGTCCTCCGCGAACCAGCCTTCCTCGCGCGGCGGGCGCATCCAGTCGGGCAGTGCGGTCATGGGGTAAACGGTAGCGACTGGCGAGGTCCGGGCCACGAGATCGTCAACGAGCGACCGCGGTGCCCCCCGCCCGCACCGCCTCCCGCGCCGCCCGGGCGTACGCCCGGACCAGTGGTCGGTCCGCGTCCGCTCGCCGCCACGCCAGTACGTACCGGCTGGGGGACAGTCCCCGTACCGGGCGGGTGGTCACTCCGCCCAGGGTGATCAGGGGGGCGTTGCCCGCTGCGACCAGGCAGATGCCGAGGCCGGCGACCAGGGCTTCGTAGGTCTCCTCCGTGCCGGCGATCTCCGCGGCGATGCGGGGCGGGCGGCCGGCGCGCTCGGGCAGGGCGAGCCAGTGGTCGCGCAGGACGCCGGCGCTCGGCGGCAGGGCGAGGAACGGCTCGTCCGCCAGGTCCGCGAAGTCGATCTCGGGCCGGTCCGCGAGCGGATGGGTGTCGGGGAGGGCGACCAGGCGGGGTTCCTCCGCGAGCACCGTCCAGCCGTAGCGGGTCTCGTCGGGCAGCGGCAGCCAGACGAACGCCACGTCCGCCGTGCCGTCCGCGAGTCCCGCCGTCGGGTCGTCCCAGCCGACCTGCCGCAGCCGCGGCGTCACCTGCGGGTGGGCCGCGGTGAAGCGGGAGCGGATCGCCGGGAGCAGACCCCCACGGCCCGGACTGGTGCTCATGCCCACCACCAGCGTGCTGCGCTGCGCGGCCCTGGCCGCCTCCAGCGCGGCCGAGCCCTCCTCCCACGCGGCCAGCACGTCCCGCGCGTGCGGCAGCAGGGCCTCGCCCGCCGGCGTTAGGGACACGCCGCGCTGATCGCGGTGCAGGAGTTGCACACCCACCTGCCGCTCCAGCGCCCGGATCTGCTTGCTCAGCGCGGGCTGCGACACGTACAGCCGCTCGGCGGCACGGGTGAAGTGCAGCTCCTCGGCGACGGCCAGGAAGTAGCGCAGGTCCCGCACGTGGACGTCCGTGGTCATGCCCATCGGTTATCACCGGAGGTCTTGGACGCACAACTCCCCACACCGGCAGGCTGGTTTCAGGACGAGAGCGAGGAGAGGTCATGAACAAGGTGTGGCTGGTGACCGGGGCGAGCAGCGGGTTCGGGCGGGCGATCGCCGAGGCGGCCGTCGCCACCGGTGATGTGGTCGTGGGCGCCGTGCGGCGCCCCGAGGTGCTGGACGACCTCGTCGCCGCGCACCCCGACCAGGTGGAGGCGCTGCGCCTGGACGTCACTGACACCTCGGCAGCCGCCGCGGCCGTCGAGGACGTCATCGCCCGGCACGGGCGGATCGACGTGCTGGTGAACAACGCGGGCCGCACCCATGTCGGCGCCTTCGAGGAGACCGGCGAGGCCGAGCTGCGCGAGCTGTTCGAGGTGCACGTCTTCGGGCCGGCGGCCCTCACCCGCGCGGTGCTGCCGCACATGCGCGAGCGGCGCTCGGGCGCGATCGTGCAGATGAGCAGCATGGGCGGGCAGATGTCCTTCGCCGGCTTCTCGGCGTACAGCGGAACGAAGTTCGCCCTGGAGGGGCTGTCGGAGGGACTCGCCGACGAGGTGCGGGAGTTCGGCATCAAGGTGCTGATCGTGGAGCCCGGCGCCTTCCGCACCGCGCTGTTCGCCGAGGGCCGCGCGGGCGTCAGCGCCGACAGCGGGCTCTACCCGAAGGTGAGCGCGACACGCGGGCTCGTCGAGGGCGGCGACGGCACCCAGCCGGGCGATCCGGCCAAGGCCGCCGCGCTTATCCTGGACGCCGTGAACGCCGAGGAGACCCCGCTGCGTCTGCCGCTCGGCGAGGACGGCGTCGACGCGGTCCTCGGCCACCTCGACCAGGTCCGCACCGACATCGCCGCCTGGGAGAAGCGGACCCGGGCCACGGCGTTCGACGCGTAACCGGCAGTCAGACCGAGCGCACCGCCGAGCCGGTCCCGGACGGACGCGTGGCGGCCCGCACCCGAGGCGGAAGATGCGACGGCCCGCAGCCGCCGACGGCGGGAAGGGGCCGGGGTGGGGGGTGTCCGCCCGCAGCGGCCGGCACCGGGCAACAGCACCCCCGTCGGATACGGGCGGCCGGACCGAGGACGGACACCCCCCACCCCGGCCCCGACCCACACCGAACGGCAGGCGCGACACCAGCCACGACCCAACCGCAACGGGCCGCCGCAGGCACAAAAGGGGCGCGGGGAACGGCGCGAGCAACCACAACGAACCCGCAGACAAAGAACCGGCCCAGTCGCCCAGCCACCCCCGGCCACCACCCGCCACCGACGCATGCGACTATCCGAGTCACACCCGCTCGCCCGCCCGAAGCAGGAGCACGGCACCCGTGTCCATACCGCCCCCGCCCCCCGGCCCCCAGCAGCCTTCGACCACGCCGGGGCCGTACCAGGCACCCCCGCCGCAGGGGCCGTACGCGGCACCGGGCGGCTACCCACCGCCGCCGTATCAGCCTTGGGGGCAGGGCTACACCCCGTTCAACCGGCCCGCTCCGGTCAACGGCGTGGCCATCGCCGCCCTGGTGCTCGGTGCGCTGTGTTTCCTGCCCGCCGTCGGTCTGGTGCTGGGCGTCATCGCGCTGGTGCAGATCCGCAAGCGGGGCGAGCGGGGCAAGGGGCTGGCGATCGGCGGCGCCGTCCTGTCGACGATCGGGCTCGCTCTGTGGGTGCTGGCCCTCGCCACCGGCGGCGTCGCCGACTTCTGGCAGGGCATGAAGGACGGCGCCCGTGACAGCGCGACCTTCTCGCTGCACAAGGGCCAGTGCTTCGACGAGCCCGGCGCGCTGGGCGGCGCCACCTACGACGTCGACGAGGTGCCCTGCGCGGGCCGGCACGACGGCGAGGTGTTCGGCACGTTCAACCTCCCGGCCGGCTCCCACTACCCGGGCGAGCGCGCCATCGACACCGCGGCGGAGAGCCGCTGTTATCCGCTCGCGGACGCCTACGCCATGGACAGCTGGGCGTGGCCCGACGATGTCGACGTCTACTACTTCAGCCCCAGCAAGGACAGTTGGGCCCTCGGCGACCGCGAGGTGGCCTGCGTCTTCGGCAACACGGACGAGCACGGCACGCTCACCGGCTCGCTGCGCGCCGACGCGACCACGCTGGACGCGGACCAGGTCGCCTTCCTGACGGCCGCCCAGGAGGTCGAGAGGGCACTGGACGACGAGCCCGAGGACCTGGCCGAGGACGACCTCGAGGGCAACCGAACCTGGGCGCGCGAGATGAAGAGCGCGCTGGACCGGCAGATCTCCCAGCTCGAGTCGTACGGCTGGGGGGCCGGCCACCGGCAGCAGGTCGCCGCCTACGTCGAGGAACTGCGGGCCGCCCGCGGACAGTGGGCGAAGGCCGCGAGCGCCACGGACCCGGACACCTTCGACGCGCACTACGCCGCGGGGTTCAAGGCCGTCGACGGCGCCCCGGCGGTGGCCGTCCGCAAGGCCCTGAAGCTCGCCACGACGCCACCGTCGGACACCTACGGCGACTCGGGCGGGACCGACTCGGGCGGGACCGGCGACTCCGGTGACCTCGGCGGCTCCGGCGGTGGCGGCGGACTCGATGTGTGATCCCGTCCGGAGCGGGGAGAAAGTGCCTGCGTGACGCCTGGTTGAGGTCTCGAGCAGTGCCCTGCGCGACGCCTCACCACACCCCCTTTCATCACTTCGAGTGATTCTCTGGCCTTCGCTTGCACCGCCGAACCCACGGTTGCCACGCTGTTGCTGTCTGTACAAGCTGATGGGAGCGGCCAGTGACATTCGGTGAGCAGCCGGCGTACCTGCGCGTCGCGGGTGATCTCCGCAAGAAGATCGTCGACGGCTCGCTGCCACCGCACACCCGGCTGCCCTCCCAGGCCCGCATCCGCGAGGAGTACGGCGTCTCCGACACCGTCGCGCTGGAGGCCCGCAAGGTCCTGATGGCCGAGGGGCTGGTCGAGGGCCGTTCCGGCTCCGGGACGTATGTGCGCGAGCGGCCGGTGCCGCGCCGTATCGCGCGCTCCGGCTTCCGGCCGGAACGGGGCGCGACCCCGTTCCGGCAGGAGCAGTCGGACGCCGAGGCGCGCGGCACCTGGGAGTCCAGCAGCGAGCAGGCGCAGGCGAGCCGCGCCGTGGCCGCGCGGCTCGGCATCGAGCCCGGCGAGCGGGTGATGCGCACCCGGTACCTCTTCCGCGAGTCCGGTGAGCCGATGATGCTGTCCACCTCCTGGGAACCGCTCGCGGTCACCGGGCGTACGCCCGTGATGCTGCCCGAGGAGGGGCCGCTCGGCGGGATGGGCGTGGTGGAGCGGATGCGCGCCATCGACGTCATCGTGGACAACGTCACCGAGGAGGTCGGCGCCCGCCCCGGTCTCGCCGAGGAGCTGCAGGCGCTCGGCGGTGTGCCCGGCCATGTCGTCCTGGTCGTCCAGCGCACCTACTACGCCTCCGGCCGCCCGGTGGAGACCGCCGACGTCGTCATCCCGGCCGACCGCTACCGGGTCGCGTACCACCTGCCGGTGAGGTAGCGCACACCTTTGCGGTATGCGCCCCGGCCGCTCCCCGGGGCCCGGTCCGCGCGGTCGGCGCCCGGCTGTGGGCCGCCCGCGCGAACCGTAGCGTTTCGGTCGTCTTCGCAGGTCGTCCCCGTTGTGGCTCCGCAGGCCCGGCAACGCGCCGAGCGGGCGTGTCGTGCCGCGCGCACGGCGCATTCGTCCTCGTGCGCCCCTTCCGTACTGGCCGGTTGCCTACCTCTTCGTGAAAACCCGTGTTCGCTGCGTAAAGGTTGGGCGTAGGGTCGGGCATATGCGGATTGCGGTTTCCTTATCGGGCGGGGACCGGTTCGCGCCGCGGACGGGGCGCGGACGAGCCGGGGTGGGAAGGAGCGGTGGGGTGTGATGAACGAGAGCACGATCTTCCTTCCCTGGCTGGTCATACGGCAGGACGACAACGGCAACCGCTACCGCGTGGGCCGGTACGCGACCCGGGCGGAGGCCCAGAGGGTCGCCGACGGCCTCGATGCCACCGGCCACAAGCAGCTCTACTGGGTCGAACGGATCGGCCAGCACGCCCAGAGCGCCGACGGCACCCGGAACTGACCCGGGGGGCCCTGACATAGGCTCCGGCGCATGACGGATCGGATCGTGGTCGTCGGCGCCGCCCTGCTCGACGGCGGCCGGCTGCTCGCCGCGCGCCGCAGTGCGCCCCCGGAGCTGGCCGGCCGCTGGGAGCTGCCCGGCGGCAAGGTGGAGCAGGGCGAGGCGCCCGAGGCGGCGCTGGTGCGCGAACTGCGCGAGGAACTGGGCGTCGACGCGGAGACGGTCGGGCGCGTGCCGGGACAGTGGCCGCTCAGGGAGCCGTACGTACTGCAGGTGTGGACCGCCCGCCTGCTGCCCGGCTCGCCCCCGCCGCGCCCGCTGGAGGACCACGACGCGCTGCGCTGGCTCGGATCCGGCGAGATGTGGGACGTCGACTGGCTGGATCAGGACGTCCCGGCGGTACGGGCAACGCTGTCGGCGTTGGATTCCGGGGTGCGTTGACGCCATCCCACCGCCCAGCCCCCTACCCGGCGGGGCTGACGCCGTCCCACCGCCCACCCCCAGCAGGGCTGACGCCATTCCCGCGCCCAGCCCCCACTCGGCAGAGCTGACGCCTCCCCACCACTCAACCCCGGCAGGGGAAGGGAAAGCCGGCCGGCGCCCCACGTCGGCCGCCCCGCGAGCGTCTTTACGCCGTTTGTGCCACAGTGCGCCCGCGCGAGCGGTACCGGGTGCGGGATATCGGGTATGTGCCCATTAACCCCACGAAACCGGACAGGGTGGGAGACCGCTGGCCTGGGAAGTGATCGGCGTGATCGACACCGAAGGCGACTGCGTCGAGTGGACGTTCCCCGCTGAGCCGGGCGCCGTGCGCGCCGCCCGCTCCGTGGTGCGGGCGCGGCTGCACACCTGGGACCTGGACAGCCTCGGCGATACCGCCGCCCTGCTGGTCAGCGAACTCGTCACCAACGCGCTCCGGCACGCCACCGGCCCCATCGGTGTCCGCCTGGTGCGGCTCGCCGGGCACGACGGCCAGGGCGTGCTGCGGGCGGAGGTCTCCGACCCGCTGCCCGATCCGCCCCGCGAACGCACCCCGCACCCCGACGACGAGAGCGGCCGCGGGCTGCAACTGGTGGCATCGGCCTCCCGGCGCTGGGGCACCCGGCCCGGCGAGGGCGGCAAGACCGTGTGGTTCGAGCTCGCGCTCCCCGGGTGAACGCCCGGCGGACGCACGACGTGTTCGCGACCGGGCGTGGCCGGCGCCGGGGCCGTACCGGTCGTGACCAATGCCGAACTGCGGGATTCGAGTACCTGCCGCCCGGTTAGAAGACAGGAAGTGTTGTCGCAGGACGGACCAAAAAGGGCCTGGACCGTGCTGTGATCGTGAACACCGTGTCGTGCGGCGCCGTAGTGCTGGATACTGCGGGCAGCCGCTGCCGGTGACCGATGCCGGACGCGGTGAGCTGGAGGGGACGGTTCGCGTGAGCGAGATACCAGCGAAGGCCACGGAGTCCGAGGACCCGTCGGACGGCGCGAGGGCAACAGCCGCGGGCGCGCTCGCCTCCGATACGGAGCGGACCGGTGACACGCTGTGGCAGAGCAGCCCGCCCGGCTCCATCTACGACTACATCAAGGTCGCGTCCTTCTGCATCGGCCCCGACGGCCTCGTCGACCAGTGGAGCCTGCGCGCCGAGCAGATCTTCGGCATCCCCGCCGAACGCGCCGTCGGCATGGACCCCATCGAGGCGTTCGTCGACCCCGACCTGCGCGACCGCAGTCAGCGCAAGATGGCCGAGATCCTCGACGGCCGCGAGTGGACCGGCGTGGTCCCCTTCCGTGTGCCCCGCACCGAGGACGACGCCGTCGGCGGCCCGCCCGGCACCGGGGACGGCGGGCGCGGAGTCGACGGCCTCGCCGAGGTGTACGTCATGCCGACGCGCACCAAGGAAGGCGAGAGGGCCGCCGTCTGCATCGTCGTGGACGTACGCACCCTGCGCAGCATCGAAACCGACCTCGCCGCCTCGCAGGCCATATTCGGCCAATCTCCGTTCGGCTTCCTGCTCATCGACACCGAGTTGAAGGTGCGCCGCGCCAATCAGCGGTTCGCGTCCACCTTCGGCGGCACCCCCGACGACCACCGCGGCAAGGGGGTGCACGACTACCTGCCCCGGCCGGAGGCCGAGCGGGTCACCGCGACGCTGCGCCGGGTCCTGCAGACCGGCGACTCCATCACGGACATGCACGTCACCGGGTATGTGCCCGGCTCCGACGAGCGCCGCCACTGGTCCGTCAACCTCTATCGCGTGCACAGCGGTTCCGGCCGGCCCATCGGTGTCGCCTGGCTCGGCACCGACATCACCGCCCGCCGCGCCGCCGCCCGCGAGGCCGCCGCCGCGCGGCGCAATCTCGCCCTCCTCAACGAGGCGGGCGCCCGCATCGGCAACTCCCTCGACCTGGAGACCACCGCCCGCGAACTCCTCGACGTCGTCGTCCCCGGCTTCTGCGACCTCGCCACCGTCGACCTCTACCAGGGCCTGCTGGCCGGCGACGAGACCCCGCCCGGCCTCGCCGACGGCAGCGCGGAGATGCGGCGCGTCGCCTACGCCAGCGCCGTCGCCGACACACCGTTCCGGGGCGGCTCCGGCGAGAGCGTCGAGGTCGGCGCGGTCCACCACTACCCGTTCAACTCGCCCTGCGCCGAAGCCCTGCGCACCGCCCGCCCGCAGCGCGTGCCGGGCGAGGACGGCGACCTGGTGCAGTCCGTGCTCGCCGTGCCGATGGTCGCCCACGACACCGTCGTAGGACTCGCGCTGTTCGCGCGGACCAAGGGCAGTGAGCCGTTCGGCGACCGGGACCGGGATCTCGCCGTCGAGCTGGCGGCGCGGGCGGCGGTCTGTATCGACAACGCCCGCCTCTACCGGCGTGAGCACGAGCGGGCGTTGATACTGCAACGGTCCCTGCTGCCGCCCGGCGACCCGGTGGCCTCCGGGCTGGACATCGCCTGCCGCTACCTGCCCGGCAACGTCTCCACCGGGCGGCCCAGCGAGGTCGGCGGCGACTGGTTCGACGTCATCGAACTGCCCGGCCACCGCACGGCACTGGTGGTCGGCGACGTGATGGGGCGCGGGCTGCGCGCCGCCGTCGCCATGGGCGAACTCCGCACGGCCGTACGCACACTGGCACTGCTCGACCTCGAACCCGCCGAAGTCCTCTCCGCGTTGGACGAGATCGCCCGCGGCCTCGGCACCCCCGGCGGCGTCCAGCAGGCCACGCGGGCCGCCCGGCGCCCGCGCGAGGCGGACCTGTCCGAGGTGTACCTCGCGACCTGCGTGTACGCCGTCTACGACTCCGTCACCCGCCGCTGCACCTTCGCCAACGCCGGCCATCTGCCGCCGGTGCTGGTCGAACCCGGCGAGGCGGCGCTGATGCTCGACGTGCCGCCCGGGATGCCGCTCGGCGTCGGCGGGGAGCCGTTCGAGGAGGTCGAGGTCGAGCTGCCGGAGGGCGCGCTGCTCGCCCTGTACACCGACGGGCTCGTCGAGTCCCGCGACCACCCCCTGGACGAGGGCCTGCAGGCGTTCGTCGGCGCGCTGACCGACCCGGCGCTGCCCCTGGAGGACGTCTGCGACCAGGTCCTCAACACCCTCGACACCCACCACGGCGAGGACGACATCGCCCTGCTGATGGCCCGCGTCCAGGGCCTGCCCGCCGACTCCGTCGGCGACTGGACCCTGCCGCGCGAGCCGCGCAGCGTGGGCCGGGCCCGCGAGTACGCGCGCTCCCAGCTGCTCGCCTGGGACCTGGAGCCGCTCGTCGACACCACCGAACTGCTGGTCAGCGAGCTGGTCACCAACGCGCTGAGATACGGCGAGGGCGAGATCCGGCTCCGGCTGCTGCTGGACCGCACCCTGGTCTGCGAGGTCTGGGACTCCGGCCTGGTCCAGCCGCGCCGCCGCCGCGCCCGCGACACCGACGAGGGCGGCCGTGGCCTGCAGCTCGTCGGCCTGCTCTCCGCGTCCTGGGGCTCACGCCGCACCCCACGCGGCAAGACGGTCTGGTTCGAACTGGCCCTCCCCGACGGCGAGTCCGGCCCGGTGGACCCGGCGGAGGCGTTGCTGAGCCTGTTCTGACCCCGGCCCTGTTGACAACGCTCGTGATCAATACACCTAGGCCCTGTCGTTTGGATCAGGCCGGCTGTGAGATGCGGTGCCTTTCGGCCGACCCGAGCGGGGTCTGGTGCGTGCAGCTGCAAGGCGGAGGAGGGCGCCAACGCGGTGGGGGTCCCCCCTGCTCGAAGAGCTCGGGGGAGTGCGTGCCAGACCCCGCGACGCCGGGATGATCCAAACGAGCGGGCCTAGCCGGCGCTGTCGAGGCGGCGGCGCGTCGCGGGCCCGCCGTAGGCCGCCGGCTCCGGTTCCTGCGGCGGGCCGTGCACGCGGACGTCCTGTTCGGCGTGGTCGCGAGCCGCGGCCGCCAGGGTGTCCGCGCCGACCAGGCCGGGCAGCGTGTCCGACGTGAGAGCCCGCTCGGCCGCCGCCAGCCGGGTGCGCGCCTGGGCGCCGACCACACCCCGGTGCGTGGCGACGAAACCGTCCGCCGCGGCCACCGCGCTGTGCGCCGTCAGCCGCGCGGCCGCCGTCAGCACCCCCGCCCGCCCGGTGCTCACCGGCGCCAGCGCCCGCACGATCCGCCGCAGCTCCGCCAGCGGGTCGTAGGCCCGACCACCGGTCAGCTCCAGGCGTACGGACGCCAGCACCGCGTCCGCGTGCGCGATACGGGAGTGCAGCTCACCGGGCGGCACATCCGCCGGGGCGGTCCGGCGAGCCGCCGTCAGCTCCGCCTCCGCGCCGGTCAGGGCCGCCGGAAGCATCTGCCGGGCCGCCGTCAGTTCACGCGCCAGCCGGTCGACCGCGGTGACGAAGACCTCCGCCTGCGCCACGGCCCCCTGACCCGACCGCAGCCGTGCCGCCGCGCGGTCCCTCTCGCCCCGGTCGGCGGCCTGCCGGGCCTCGTTGAGCCGGGTGGTGGCCGTCACCAGGCGGTCCTTGGCCAGCTCGACGTACCCGGTGACCGGATCGAGCGCGCCGGCCGCGAACGTACCGTGCAGGTCCGCGAGCGTGTCCTGCGCCTGCCCGGTGCGGGCGGCCAGCGCCCGGAAACGGGCCTCCGCGACCGCGAGCGCGTCGGCCCCCGCGGTGTCCACCGCGCGGAGTTCTCCGAAGGCGGCCGCCGTCGCGTCCAGGAGGCGGCCCGCCTCCGCGCACCGGCCGACGATCCCGGCGAGCGTGTGCCGCCGCGCCGGTTCGTCCTCGCGCGGCAGGCCCTCGTCGTCACGCTGCCGCAGCGCGAACGCGGCCGCCAGCTCGCCCTCCGCCTCCCGCAGGGCCCGCGTGAACGGCTCCAGGCGCGGCTCGTCGTACAGCTCCCGCGCGAAGTCCAGCTCCTCCCGGCTGGCGCGTACACAGTCGTCGGCCTCCACCAGCGCCGCCTGTGCCTGCCGGTCGAGTTCGCCGGGGCTCGGTGTGTAGGGGTGGGACGGCAGGACGCCGGAAGAGGCGGCCGGGGGTGGGGCCGCGGTCGCGGGCGTCGTACGGGTGCGGGAGCGCCGGACGATGCGCACATAGCCGTAGCCGGCGAGCACTCCGGCCGCCGCCACGGCGGCCACCGGCAGGACGAGATCCGTCGGGGACGTCTCGTCCTCACGCGGCTGCGCCGCCGCCGTGCGCGCGGCCGGTGCGGGACGGGTGATCGCAACCGGGGGTTCGCCGGCCGTCGTCATCCCCGGCAACAGCAGCCACACCACGCCCGTGGTGCCACCCAGCAGCGCATGCGCCACCCGCACGGATATGTGCGACGTGGCGTGCCGCGGCCGGCCCCTGGGCGAGGATGACGTCACGTTTCGGAGCGTATGGCCCGGTATGACGGGCCGCGAGCCGGGCGCGTCCGGTGGGGCGCACGGACGAGGGAGGGGTACGGGGATGGAACAGCCGCAGCGTACGAAGGACCCGGAGGCGATTTCCGGGGAGGGCGGCGAGCCGGAGCCGACCGCGCCCCGCCCCGCGCGACGCCGGTGGCGCCTGGCCCGGCGTAGCGCCCTCGTCGTCGTGCTGGTCCTGCTGCTGCCGGTGCTCGCCATCCAGATCGCCCTGCGCGTGAACTACACCGGCGACCCCGCCGACGGCACCCGCACCCGCGGCCGGGACGCCCTGTGGCTCGGGCACGCCTGGGTCGACGGCCGCATGAAGGACGCCGACGTCACCGCCCTCGCCCGCCGGCTCGCCGGCACCGGCATCCGCGACCTGTATGTGCACGCCGGGCCGCTGGAGCACGACGGGACGCTGCCCGCGTCGGCGTACCCGCGGGCGCGGTGGCTGGTCGCGGCGGTGCACCGGGAGCTGCCGGGGGTGCGGGTGCAGGCCTGGCTCGGTGACGTGCTGGCCACGGAGGGGCCGGACGGGCTGCGCCTGGAGCGGGCCGCGACCCGGGCGGCGATCGTCGGCTCCACCCGCGCGATCCTCGGCGCCGGCTTCGACGGCGCCCACTTCGACCTGGAGCCGCTGCACTCCGGCGACCGCGACTACCTCGGCCTGCTGGACGCCCTGCACCGCGAGACGACCGCCCGCGGGGCGCTGCTGTCCGTCGCCGCCCACCAGATCGACCCGCTGCCGGGCCTGCACTCCGTCATCGGCGCGGTCTCCGGGCACCCCAAGTGGTGGTCGCAGGAGTTCTTCGGTCAGGTCGCCCGCCGCGTCGACCAGATCGCCGTCATGTCGTACGACACGATGCAGCAGTGGGAGAGCGCCTACGGCGGTTACGTCGCCCAGCAGACCTCCCTCGCCCTCGAGGTGACCCCGCCGTCCACCGACCTGCTGATGGGCCTGCCCTTCTACCACGAGAACCGCTTCGGCCACCGCGGCGCGGCGGAGACGGTCCCCGCGGGCGTACGCGGCGTCCGCCTCGGCCTGTCCCGCACCGACGCCGACCGCGGGAACTTCGGCGTCGCCCTGTACGTGGACTTCGCGGCGACGGAGGACGACTGGCAGGCGTACCGTGACGGCTGGTTGCGCTGAACGAAGGGGTGGGGGAGATGGATTACTCGTGGGTGGCGGCTCTGCTGGCCACCGCGGTGGTCGCCGCGCATGGTGTGGTGACGCTGACGATGGGATGGGTGGCGCCCTGGGCGCGGGGCAGGATCGTCCGCCCGGCGCTGTGGGGCGCCGGGGCGCTCCTGTTCGCCGCGGGCATGGCGACGGGCCTCTCGACGCGGTTCTTCGACGTGTCCCTGGGCCTGGGCGACGGCCTGGCGGTGGCCACGCTGGTGCAGATCCTCGCCGGAGGCCTGCTCCAGCACCGCGCCCAGCGCCCCCGCCCCGCTACGACGAACGCCTCCTGATCTTCGAACCGAGCCACACCAGTGGGTCGTACTTGCGGTCCACCGCCCGTTCCTTCAGCGGGATCAGGGCGTTGTCCGTGATCTTGATGCCTTCCGGGCAGACCTCCGTGCAGCACTTGGTGATGTTGCAGTAGCCGAGGCCGTGTTCGTCCTGGGCCGTGCGTTTGCGGTCCAGGCCGCTCTCGGCGGCCGCGTCCAGGGGGTGCATGTCGAGTTCGGCGATGCGCATCAGGAAGCGCGGGCCGGCGAACGCCGTCTTGTTCTCCTCGTGGTCGCGCACGACATGGCAGGTGTCCTGGCACAGGAAGCACTCGATGCACTTGCGGAACTCCTGCGAGCGGTCCACGTCCTCCTGCATCATCCGGTACTCGCCGGGGCCGAGGCCGGGTGGCGGGACGAACGCCGGGACCTCGCGGGCCTTGGCGTAGTTGAAGCCGACGTCCGTGACCAGGTCCCGGATGACGGGGAAGGCGCGCAGGGGCGTGACGGTGACCGTCTCGGCCTCGCCGAACACCGACATACGGGTCATGCACATCAGCCGGGGACGGCCGTTGATCTCCGCGGAGCACGAACCGCACTTGCCGGCCTTGCAGTTCCAGCGCACCGCGAGGTCGGGCGCCTGCGTCGCCTGGAGGCGGTGGATGATGTCGAGGACGACCTCGCCCTCGTTCACCTCGACGGTGAAGTCCTCCAGGCCGCCGCCGGCCGCGTCCCCCCGCCACACCTTGAACCGTGCCTGGTAGCCGCTCATTCGTACAGCTCCTCTTCGGCGAGGTACTTGACCAGCTCCTCCTTCTCGAACAGGGCGAGCAGGTCGGGGCGGATGGGCTCGGTGCTCCCATGGACCAGGGTGATCTGACCGCGCGCGGGGTCCGACGCCGCGAGCGTGCCGGTGGGGTCGGTGAGCCGGCACAGCAGGTTCACCCGGCGCCAGGTGCGGTCCATCGACGGGAAGTCCTCCCGGGTGTGGCCGCCGCGCGACTCGGTGCGCTCCAGCGCCGCCCGGGCCACGCACTCGCTGACCAGCAGCATGTTCCGCAGGTCCAGCGCGAGGTGCCAGCCCGGGTTGAACTGCCGGTGGCCCTCCACCCCGGCCCGCCGGGCCCGCGCCCGCAGCTCACCGAGCTTGCGCAGCGCCTGCTCCATCTCGCCCTCGCGGCGGATGATGCCGACCAGGTCGTTCATGGTCTGCTGGAGCTCCTGGTGGAGGGTGTACGGGTTCTCCGGCGGCCCCTCCTCGCCCTCCGTCTCCGCCGAGAACGGCCGCAGCGCCTCCGCCGCCGCCGTGTTGACGTGGGCGTCGTCGACCCGCGGCCGCTCGTAGGCCAGCGCTCCCGCGTACTCGGCGGCGTGCAGGCCCGCACGGCGGCCGAACACCAACAGGTCGGACAGCGAGTTGCCGCCGAGCCGGTTCGAGCCGTGCATGCCGCCGGCGACCTCACCGGCCGCGTACAGCCCGGGCACCCCGCGCGCGGCGGCCGTGTCGGAGTCGACGGCGATGCCGCCCATCACGTAGTGGCAGGTCGGCCCGACCTCCATCGCCTCCGCGGTGATGTCGACGTCGGCCAGCTCCTTGAACTGGTGGTACATCGACGGCAGCCGCCGCTTGACGACCTCCGCCGGCATCCGCGTCGACACGTCCAGGAAGACCCCGCCGTGCGGAGAGCCGCGGTCCGCCTTCACCTCGGAGTTGATCGCGCGGGCCACCTCGTCGCGGGGCAGCAGTTCGGGGGGACGCCGGTTGTGGTCCGGGTCGTCGTACCAGCGGTCGGCCTCCTCCTCCGTCTCGGCGTACTTCTCCTTGAAGACGTCGGGGATGTAGTCGAACATGAACCGCTTGCCCTCGGAGTTGCGCAGGACCCCGCCGTCGCCGCGCACCGACTCGGTGACGAGGATGCCCTTCACCGACGGCGGCCAGACCATGCCGGTCGGGTGGAACTGCACGAACTCCATGTTCAGCAGCGGCGCGCCCGCGAGCAGGGCGAGGGCGTGCCCGTCACCGGTGTACTCCCACGAGTTCGACGTGACCTTGAACGACTTGCCGATGCCGCCGGTGGCGATCACGACGGCGGGCGCCTCCAGCACGAAGAAGCGCCCGCTCTCGCGTTCGTAGCCGAAGACCCCGCTGACCCGGTCCCCGTCCTTCAGGACCCTGGTGACCGTGCACTCCTGGAACACCTTCAGACCCGACTCGTAGTCGCCGGTCTCCCGGTGGTCGGCCTGCTGGAGCGCCACGATCTTCTGCTGCAGGGTGCGGATCAGCTCCAGGCCGGTGCGGTCGCCGACGTGCGCCAGGCGCGGGTACTCGTGGCCACCGAAGTTGCGCTGGGAGATCCGGCCGTCCTTCGTACGGTCGAACAGCGCGCCCCAGGTCTCCAGCTCCCAGACCCTCTCCGGGGCCTCCTTGGCGTGCAGCTCGGCCATGCGCCACTGGTTGAGGAACTTCCCGCCGCGCATCGTGTCGCGGAAGTGGACCTGCCAGCTGTCGTGTTCGTTGGCGTTGGCCATCGCCGCCGCGATGCCGCCCTCGGCCATCACGGTGTGCGCCTTGCCGAACAGCGACTTGCAGATCACCGCCGTACGGGCGCCCCGCTCGCGCGCCTCGATCGCCGCCCGCAGCCCGGCGCCGCCGGCACCGACCACGACGACGTCCCACTCCTGCCGGTCGACCACGGACATCGGTCAGTCCTCACTTGAGTCACTAGAAGAACCGCGGATCGTCGAAGACCCCGGACGCGACGAGGTACACGTAGAAGTCGGCGAGGGCCACGCTCAGCAGGGACGCCCAGGCGAGCTGCATGTGCCGGGCGTTGAGCCGGCCGACGAACTGCCACATGCGGTAGCGCACGGGATGCTTCGAGAAGTGCTTGAGCTTCCCGCCGACGATGTGCCGGCAGGAGTGGCAGGACAGGGTGTACGCCCAGATCAGCACGATGTTGGCGAGGAACACCAGGGTGCCCAGACCCATGTGTCCCCAGCGGTAGTGCGGGTCGCGGAAGGCGAGCACGGTGTCGTACGTCAGCACGCCCGCGACCAGCAGCGCCGCGTAGAAGAAGTAGCGGTGGACGTTCTGCAGGATGAGCGGGAAGCGGGTCTCGCCGGTGTACTTCGCGTGCGGCTCGGGCACCGCGCAGGCCGGCGGGGACGCCCAGAACCCGCGGTAGTACGCCTTGCGGTAGTAGTAGCAGGTCAGCCGGAAGCCCAGCGGGAAGATCAGGATGATGATCGCCGGCGAGATGCCCCACCAGCTGCCGAAGAGGTCGGCGTTGGGCCCGGCGTGCATGGTGCGGCAGTTCTCCGCCAGGCACGGCGAGTAGAACGGCGAGACGTACGGCGCCGCGTAGTAGTCGGAGTTGGCGAAGGCCCGCCAGGTCGAGTAGACGACGAAGGCGAGCAGACCGGCCGCGGTGGCGGCGGGGGCCAGCCACCAGCGGTCGGTGCGCAGGTGCGCGGCGGCAATGGCGGCGCGGGTCGTCGACCGGACGCCGCCGCTGCTGCTCGGACGGGGTTCCGTACCAGTGGCCACCGTTTACGGCTCCCGTCCGGTCAGGGGGCGTGCCGGTCGCGGGCGCCGAGGCCCTCGTCGTCGGAGTCGGTCCACAGGGACCCGTCGTAGGGGGTGTCGGGGATGCTGACGACCTCGGGCCGGGCGGCCTGGGCGGGGGAGATCGCCGAGCGCAGCAGCGAGATGCTCTCGCGCAGATGGTCGGCGTCCATCCGGGCCCGGCGCATCTCCAGGCTGCCGCTGCCGAGCTGCTTCTCCAGACGCACCAGCGACCGGTAGAGGTCGTCGAGGCTGCGCTGGACTGACGTCAGTTCGTCGTGCACGGACATGACTTGCCCTCACTTCCGCGGGTCTTTCAGGCCCTGGGTGGCAACGCTCATGCGCCTGCGAGTGTTGCGCGTCACACCACGCGCTGTGAAGGGACGTGCACCGATTGGCGGAGGCGTACGGATGCATCGCCGGTTGCGTTGCGCCGCACGGGTGGCTTTACGGGCCGTCGCCGTCGTGTCGCTGGCTGTGTCCGGATCCTTTCCTCTTCAGTGGCTCCATCAAATCTGCATACGTGTGATCAGCTCCATATACCGCCAAACGTGATCATAACGCCCGCGGCTTTCCGGAGGTACTCCCAAGATGTCCCACGACGTCGTCGGACCGCGCGCCGTCATGCGCTCGGTCGCCTTCCTCACCGCGGGCGCGCTCGCGGTGACCGTGCTCACCGGCTGCAGTTCCGAGGACAAGGCCGGCAAGCCCCTCGCCGGGCAGGACATCGCCCGCGCCGCCCGCGCCCAGATCGCCGACGGCGGCACGCTGCGCTGGGCCGTGGACGCGGTCCCCGAGACGCTGAACACCTTCCAGTCCGACGCCGACGCCACCACCTCGCGCGTCGCGCAGGCCGTGCTGCCGTCGATGTACCGGCTGGACGCGCAGGGCCGGCCGCAGCGCAACGCCGACTTCCTGGAGTCGGCGAAGGTCGTCGACACCGAGCCCAAGCAGGTCGTGCTGTACAAGCTGAACCAGCAGGCCGTCTGGAGCGACGGCCGGGAGATCGGCGCCGCCGACTTCGCCGCGCAGTGGCGCGCCCTGTCCGGCAAGGACTCCGCCTACTGGACCGCCCGCAACGCCGGGTACGACCGCATCGAGAAGATCGAGCGCGGCGCGAACGACCTCGAGGTCAAGGTCACCTTCGCCAAGCCGTACGCCGACTGGCGGTCGCTGTTCTCACCGCTGTACCCGAAGGACGTCACGGGGACGCCGGACGCGTTCAACGACGGGGCGCGGCGCAAGCTGAAGGTCACCGCCGGGCCGTTCAAGGTGCAGACGGTGGACACCAAGGCCAAGGACGTCGTCCTCACCCGCAATCCGCGCTGGTGGGGGCACCCGGCCAAGCTGAACGAGATCGTGCTGCAGGCCGTGCCGCGCGACAAGCGGGCGCAGGCGCTGGCCGCGGGCAGCGTCGACATGGCCGAGATCGACCCGTCCGACGCCCAGCGCGTCACCGGCAGCGCCGGGGGCGCGGCCGGTCCGCTGCAGGGGCCCGGCGGCCGTACGGCGGTCAAGGCGCTGCGCACCTGGGCGGCGCAGCACGGCGCCGACGCCGAGCCCGGTGACGAGGAGCTGCGGGCCTGGGAGAAGCTGACCAAGGCGGTCGCCCAGGAGCAGAAGGAGAAGGAGGAGCTGCGCGCCTTCGAGGTGCGCAAGTCCTTCGAGGCGGCGTACACGCAGCTCGCGCTCAACGGCTCCGAGGGTCCGCTGGCCGACGAGCGGGTGCGGCGGGCGGTGGCGCGGGCGCTGGACCGGAAGCAGCTGGCCAAGCTGGTGCTGAAGCCGCTGGGGCTGCCGGCGGTGCCGGTGGGCAGCCATCTGGCGGTGTCCGGGCAGCCGGCGTATGCCGACAACAGCGGGGCGCTCGGCGACCAGGACACCGCGGAGGCGCAGTCGCTGCTCGCGGACGCGGGATGGGTGCCGGGCGGGCCGGTGGACGAGCAGAAGAAGGGGGAGAAGGCGGCCGGCGCGGAAGGGGACAAGCACGGGGCGTCGGAGGACAAGCCGGGCCGCGGCAAGCCCGACCCGGACGTGTCGGGGGGCGGCGACGACGGCACCTACATCGTCGGCCAGGACGACAAGGCCGGGTGGCAGCCCGGACACGGCGAGGACGGCGGACGGCACCTCGCACAGGACGGCCGGCCGCTCGCCGAGTGGCAGCTGCGGCAGGGCGGGGCGCCGGGGGCGTACGCGCCGAAGGGAACGGCGGCGCCCGCGGGAACGGGGTCGCAGGTGCTGGCGAAGGACGGCAAGCCGCTGACGCTCCGCTTCGTGCTGCCGTCGGGGGCGGGCTCGCAGACGCTGCGGCAGGTCGCGGACCGGATCTCCGCGATGCTGGCGAAAGTCGGGATCCGGACCGACATCACCAAGGTGTCGGACGAGAGCTACTTCAAGGACCACATCGCGACCGGCCAGTACGACCTGGCCCTGTACTCCTGGCCGGCCTCCGCCTTCCCGGCGACCGACGCTCGCCCGATCTACGCGAAGCCGGTACCGGCCGCCGACGGCTCGCTGACCGTGGAGCAGAACTACACACGGGTCGGTACGGACCAGGTCGACCAGCTCTTCGACCAGGCGATCGCGACGCTGGACCAGGACGAGGAACAGGACCTGATCCGCAAGGCGGACTCCCGCATCTGGGCCGCTGCAGGATCGATTCCCCTCTTCCAGCGCCCGCAACTGGTGGCCACGCGCACGTCCCTCGCCAACGCGGGAGCGTTCGGCTTCCAGACGCCGGTGTACGAGGACATGGGGTACCTGAAGAAGGGCGAGAAGATCACGGCGAGCCCGTCGTCGTAACGGGACGGGGTGGGGCGGACGCTCTTGGTCAGGAGGGGCCGCCGCGGGCTCTGCCCGGCCCCCCGGGCACCGTCCTGGTGCTGCACACCGGCAGTTCTTCGGCTGAGCCCGGGAGCCCCTGCTGCGGGTCTTCGGCCAGTGAACCGCGCCGAGGCTCAGGAGCTGCCCCCGTGGCCCGGCGACTCCCGGGGGACAGAGTCCCCGCCGGGGCCCGGGGCGGAGCCCCGTGTCGGAGGCTCCTGGCCGACCGAGTTGGGTGGGTGGGCGAACCCCCGGGGTCCAGGGGCGGAGCCCCTGGCGGGGTCTGGGGCAGAGCCCCAGGGACGGCACCCCCACCACCCCCACCCGGGCGGAGCCCGCGGTACCTGGCCGGAGCCGACTCATCTCCGGGCGGAGCCGACTCACCCCCGGGCGGAGCTCACCCACCCCGGACCGGAGCCCACCCACCCCACGGCGGGCCCTCGGGAAGGCCTCCGCGGAGGCGTGAGCTGCGGGGATGTAGGTCGCCAAGCCGCCCGGGCGGAGGCCCCGTACCATGGGGTGAGGCCGTGGCATGTTCAGCCCGGCAGGGCCCGCGCAGCAGGGCCGTCCTCACACTCCGGGAGATCGCCGCAATATGGCCACGCGCCACGACATCCGCAATGTCGCCATCGTCGCCCACGTCGACCACGGCAAGACCACCATCGTCGACGGCATGCTGAAGCAGGCCGGCGCCTTCGCCGCCCACCAGCTCGAGGGCGTCGACGACCGCATGATGGACTCGAACGACCTGGAGCGTGAGAAGGGCATCACGATCCTCGCCAAGAACACGGCGGTCAAGTACCACCCGAAGGACGGCGGGGACCCGATCACGATCAACATCATCGACACCCCCGGCCACGCCGACTTCGGCGGCGAGGTCGAGCGCGGTCTGTCGATGGTCGACGGTGTCGTGCTGCTGGTGGACGCCTCCGAGGGCCCGCTGCCGCAGACCCGGTTCGTGCTGCGCAAGGCGCTCCAGCAGCGCCTGCCCGTCATCCTGTGCATCAACAAGACGGACCGCCCGGACTCCCGGATCGACGAGGTCGTCAACGAGACCTACGACCTCTTCCTGGACCTGGACGCGGACGAGGAGCAGATCGAGTTCCCGATCGTCTACGCCTGCGGCCGTGACGGCATCGCCTCGCTGACCAAGCCGGACAACGGCACGGTCCCGGCCGACAGCGACAGCCTGGAGCCGTTCTTCTCCACCATCCTGGAGCACATCCCGGCCCCGTCGTACGACGAGGACGGGCCGCTCCAGGCCCACGTCACCAACCTCGACGCCGACAACTTCCTCGGCCGTATCGCGCTGCTCCGCGTCGAGCAGGGGGAGCTGCGCAAGGGCCAGACGGTCGCCTGGATCAAGCGCGACGGCTCGATCAGCAACGTCCGCATCAGCGAGCTGATGATGACCGAGGCGCTCACCCGCAAGCCCGCCGAGAAGGCCGGCCCGGGTGACATCTGCGCCGTCGCCGGTATCCCGGACATCATGATCGGCGAGACCCTGGCCGACCCGGAGAACCCGGTCGCGCTGCCGCTGATCACGGTCGACGAGCCGGCGATCTCGATGACGATCGGCACGAACACCTCGCCGCTGGTCGGCCGCGGCGGCACCGGCAAGGGCGCCGACGCCAAGGCGGCCGTGAAGGACCGCAAGGTCACCGCCCGCCAGGTCAAGGACCGCCTGGACCGCGAGCTGATCGGTAACGTCTCGCTGCGGGTGCTGGACACCGAGCGTCCGGACGCCTGGGAGGTCCAGGGCCGTGGTGAGCTGGCGCTCGCCATCCTGGTCGAGCAGATGCGCCGCGAGGGCTACGAGCTGACCGTCGGCAAGCCTCAGGTCGTCACCAAGGACGTCGACGGCAAGACCTACGAGCCGGTCGAGCGCATGACGATCGACGTGCCCGAGGAGCACATGGGCGCCGTCACCCAGCTCATGGGCGTCCGCAAGGGCCGGATGGACAACATGTCCAACCACGGCTCCGGCTGGGTCCGCATGGAGTTCGTGGTGCCGTCCCGTGGTCTCATCGGCTTCCGCACCGAGTTCCTGACCCAGACCCGTGGCACCGGTATCGGCCACTCCATCCACGAGGGCTTCGAGCCCTGGTTCGGCAACCTGACGACCCGCAACAACGGCTCGCTGGTCGCCGACCGCGCCGGTGCCGTCACCGCCTTCGCGATGACGAACCTGCAGGAGCGCGGCGTGCTGTTCGTGGAGCCCGGTACCGAGGTGTACGAGGGCATGATCGTCGGTGAGAACTCCCGCGCCGACGACATGGACGTCAACATCACCAAGGAGAAGAAGCTCACCAACATGCGGTCTTCCTCGGCCGACTCGTTCGAGGCGATCGTCCCGCCGCGCAAGCTGTCGCTGGAGCAGTCCCTGGAGTTCTGCCGCGACGACGAGTGCGTCGAGGTGACCCCGGAGGCCGTCCGCATCCGCAAGGTGAACCTGGACGCCCGCGAGCGCGCCCGTGCCGCGAGCCGCGCCAAGCACGGCTGACACACCGGCAGCGACGAGCCGGGCCCCCGCGCGGTTGCGGGGGGGGCGGGGGGAGCGGGTGGGGGGACGAAAAGAGTGGGGGCGGGGGA
>NZ_JBFAMH010000021.1:0-2049 GCF_040656475.1 Streptomyces sp. NPDC049915 | reverse complement strand
CGACCTCGTCGACATCGATGCCACGGTGCGGACCGGCGCCGTAGACGGCGGCCGTGGAGAAGTGGACGATCCGCTACCCGCGTTGAGCGGGGGCCCGGCTCGTCTGCGTTGCCGTACCCATACCGTGCGTGCCGGAGGAATCCGCCAGAGGGTAGGGAAAACCCTGCATCCTGGGCTCTAAGCCGCACAGGGTGGCCGATTTCTACTAGTCTGCTGAGCGGGTGGGCGTGATCTGGCATGCGCTCAAGTGCCCGGCGGGCCCAAGCCGTTCGCGTGCGGCCGCCTCTTCTTCGGGGCAGCGCGAAGCGCCCCGCACGGCGGCCACGGTAGCCGCAAGTGCTTTTTCCCACCCGTGCGTCCGGAATACGGACAGTGATCACCGATAGATGTGTAACAAGTCCGTTTCGCAGCGATCTATCTGCAAACTGTTTGTCCGGATTTTGGAAGAAGTAGGCGACAGGTGTGATCGAACCGAGACCTTAGGGGTGTGGTTCGGCTGGTGGCCCATGGCAGATAGTTAGGCGCGTAGAGCTCGGATCTCGGGTCACGCCAGCTGCGGCGCCGACTCGCGAGCGGGGGGACACCTCACCATCTGCACCGTCCATGACGGTGGTGTGACGCGTGCCCCTCTATGCGGTGAACCAAAGGACTCATAAGGAGGAACCCATGCGCGGTGCGAAAAGCGCCAAGTGGGTCGCGATAGCCGCGGTTGTGGCGCTTGGTGCGACCGCCTGTGGTGGTGGCAGCGACAAGGGCGACGGCAAGGCCGCGATCGACCCGAACGGCAAGTTCTCGGTCGAGGTGGGCGAGCCGCAGAACCCGCTGCAGCCGGCCAACACCATGGAGTCCAACGGCAGCATCGTCATCAAGTCGCTGTTCTCCGGGCTCGTCGACTACGACAGCAGCGGCAAGATCGTCAACGTCAACGCGCAGTCGATCGACACCAAGGACAACAAGACCTTCACGGTCAAGCTGAAGCCGGGCTGGACCTTCCACGACGGCACCCCGGTCACCGCCACGTCCTACGTCAAGGCGTGGAACTGGGCGGCCAACCCGGCCAACAAGCAGACCAACAGCGCGTGGTTCGCCGACATCCAGGGCTACGGCGACGTCGCCCCGGAGAGCGGCAAGGCCAAGGCCACCGAGATGTCCGGCCTGAAGGTCGTCGACGACAACACCTTCACCATCACGCTGTCCAAGCCGATCCCGTACTTCGTGTACAAGCTCGGCTACGAGGTCTTCGACCCGCTGCCCGAGTCCTTCTACGCGGACCCGAAGAAGGCCGGCGAGCACCCGATCGGCAACGGTCCCTACAAGTTCGTCAAGTGGGACCACAAGAAGCAGATCGAGGTCACCAAGTTCGACGGCTACAAGGGTCCGAACGCCGCCAAGAACGGCGGTGTGATCTTCAAGAACTACGCGAAGCTCGAGACCGCCTACCAGGACCTCAAGTCCGGCAACCTCGACGTGATGCGCCAGGTCGCCCCGCGTGACCTGCCGGTCTACAAGGCCGACCTCGGCGACCGCGCCGTGGACCAGGCGTACTCCGCCATCCAGACCATCGCGGTGGCGTACTACTCCCCGCAGTGGAAGAAGATCGACCCGCGCGTCCTGCAGGGTCTGTCGATGGCGATCGACCGGGACACCATCACCAAGACGGTCCTCCAGGGCACCCGTGAGCCGGCCACCGGCTGGGTCGCCAAGGGCGTCCTCGGCTACGAGCCGAACGCCGTCGGCGACATCACCAAGTACGACCCGGCCAAGGCCAAGGAGCTCATCAAGGCCGGCGGCGGCGTCCCGGGCAACAAGATCTCCATCCAGTTCAACGCGGACGGCGGTCACAAGGAGTGGGTGGAGGCCGTCTGCGGCTCCATCACCAAGGCGACCGGCGTGGCCTGCACGGGCGACTCCAAGCCCGACTTCCAGGCGGACACCAACGCGCGTGACGCCAAGCAGGTCAAGTCGCTGTACCGCTCCGGCTGGGTGCTCGACTACCCGTTCATCTCCAACTTCATCCGCGACCTGTTCGGCTCCAAGGCCGACGGCAAC
>NZ_JBFAMH010000020.1:0-139018 GCF_040656475.1 Streptomyces sp. NPDC049915 | reverse complement strand
CCGCCCGCAGCGGCCGGCACCGGGCAACAGCACCCCCGTCGGATACGGGCGGCCGGACCGAGGACGGACACCCCCCACCCCGGCCCCGACCCACAACGCACCGCAGGCGCTAGGCACGCCACGACGCACCGCAACGGGCCGCCGCAGGCACAAAAGGGGCGCGGGGAACTGCGCGACCAGCCACAACGACACCCGCACCGGCCGCCGCAGGCACCCGCGACCAGCCACAACGAAACCCGCACCCGAACAACAGCCGAAGCGCCACACACACCCGCCCGCACCCCCCACCCCCGTAAGGTGAGACACATGAACGATCGCATGGTGTGGATCGACTGCGAGATGACCGGCCTCTCGCTGTCCGACGACGCGCTCATCGAGGTGGCCGCCCTCGTCACCGACTCCGAGCTCAACGTGCTCGGCGAAGGCGTGGACATCGTCATCCGGCCGCCGGACCAGGCGCTGGAGACGATGCCGGAGGTGGTGCGTCAGATGCACACCGCGTCCGGGCTGCTCGCGGAGCTCCCGAACGGCACGACCCTGAAGGACGCCGAGGAACAGGTCCTGGCGTACGTGAAGGAGTACGTGAAGGAACCCGGCAAGGCCCCCCTCTGCGGCAACTCCGTCGGCACCGACCGCGGCTTCCTGCTCCGCGACATGCCCACGCTGGAGGACTACCTCCACTACCGCATCGTCGACGTGTCCTCCGTCAAGGAGCTGGCCCGCCGCTGGTACCCGAGGGCCTATTTCAACAGCCCGGAGAAGAACGGCAACCACCGCGCCCTCGCCGACATCCGCGAATCCATCGCGGAGCTCCGCTACTACCGCGAGGCGATCTTCGTCCCCCAGCCCGGCCCGGACTCCGACACCGCCAAGACGATCGCGGCCAAGCACGTCCTCCCAGCTCAGCCGCACTGACCGGGCCCCCGAAGGGGGCGCCGCCGAAAGCGGGCGCGAGCACCCCTTCGGACCCTGTACACTTTTTCTCGGCCGGTCAGGGAGACGCAAGAATCCCAGCGCCGGTCATGGTGGGTGTAGCTCAGCTGGTAGAGCACCTGGTTGTGGTCCAGGATGCCGCGGGTTCGAGTCCCGTCACTCACCCTGTGTGATCAGCCGGTGACCTTGTATCGAGGTCACCGGCTGATCGCGTTCACTGACACTCCCCGGGGGCCCACCCTGTACGCCGAGCCGCTGCGCACCCACCGCCTGGACGTCGTACCTCTGCGGGCCGAGCACGCCCCCGAGATGGCTGAGGTCCTCGCCGACCCCTCCCTGCACACCTTCATCGGCGGCTCCCCCGCCACACCCCAGGCACTCCGCACCCGCTACGACCGTCTCGTCGCCGGCTCTCCCGACCCGACCGTCACCTGGTGCAACTGGGTCCTGCGCCTGCGCGAACACCACCCGCAGGACAGCCGAGCCATCGGCACCGTCCAGGCGACGATCACCCCCGGCGCCGCCGAGGCCGAGATCGCCTGGGTCATCGGCTCGCCCTGGCAGGGCCACGGCTACGCCACCGAGGCCGCCCGCGAACTGGTGACCTGGCTGACAACCCGGCAGCCGCCGATCCGCACGATCATGGCCCACATCCACCCGGACCACCACGCCTCCGCAGCCGTGGCCCGAGCGGCGGGCCTGCACCCCACCGACGAACACCACGACGGCGAGCTCCGCTGGCGCCTCACCCGCTGACGGCGCTCAAGACGACACCCGCGGCCACCGACTCCGGACGCCCGCACCGCCAACCCCGCCGCCCCTCAAGACGACGCCCGCACCACCAGCTCCGCCGCCAGCACCACCTGCCGCCGCACGGCGTCCAGGTCCCGCGAAACCGCCGGCCGGCGATCCGCGATCTCGGTGAGCAGTAGATCGATCATCCGCCGCCCCATCTCCTGGATCGGCTGCCGCACGCTCGTCAGCGGCGGCTCCATGTGCCGGGCGATCGCGGAGTCGTCGTACCCCACCAGCGCGACGTCCTCCGGAATGCGCCGCCCCGCCTCCCGCAGCACCTGTCGCGCCCCGGCTGCCGTGACGTCCGAGCCGGCGAACACCGCGTCCAGGTCCGGGCACCGCGCCAGCAGCCGGGTCATCGCCCGCCGGCCGCCCTCCTCGGTGAAGTCGCCGGGCTCGATGAGCGTGTCGTCCACGCCCCGCCCCGCGTCCCGCAGCGCCTCCCGGTAGCCGTCGACGCGCCGCTGGGCGCCGTAGACGTCGAGGCGGCCGGTGATGTGGGCGATGCGCGAGCGGCCGCGCGCGAGCAGGTGCTCCACCGCCTGCCGGGCCCCGCCGTAGTTGTCCGAGTCCACCGACGGCAGCACCTCCCCCGCCGAGCGCGGACCGCTGATCACCGCGGGGATCTCCAGCCGGGCCAGCAGGTCCGGCAGCGGGTCGTCGGCATGCACGGAGACCAGCAGGACGCCGTCCACCCGGTGCGCGGCCAGGTACTCGGCGAGCCGCTGCCGTTCGCGGTCGTTGCCCGCGAAGATCAGCAGCAGCTGCATCTCGGTGTCGGTCAGCTCCGCGCCGACGCCCCGCAGCATGTCCGAGAAGTACGGCTCGGCGAAGAACCGGGTCTCCGGCTCGGGCACGACCAGGGCGACCGCGTCGGTGCGGTTGGCGGCCAGGGCGCGTGCCGCGGTGTTCGGGACGTAGCCCAGTTCGGCGACGGCCGCCTCGACGGCGGCGCGGGTGGCGTCACTGACCCGGGGCGATCCGTTGATCACCCGGGACACCGTGCCCCGGCCGACACCGGCGCGCGCGGCGACTTCCTCGAGGGTGGGCCGGCCCCCGCTCCGTCCCCGCACTCCGTGGCCTGCCATGGGCTCCGCCTCCCGCCGTCGTCGTCCCGCTGGCCTGGAATCTAACAGCCCCGCCACGCGAGGTGACCGCCCCGTGACGCCGGCACCGGAATCCTCAACTCCAGTTAACAGCCCGATAACTGAACGCATCTGACCGCGTCCGTTCCCTTGACACCCCCGCACGAACCCACGACTCTTCAACACATCACATGTGGGAGCGCTCCCACAGTACCTGACACATACATGTCCCGCACGTTCCCCGCCCGAGCCGCAGCTAGCACGAACGGGCCCAACCACTGCAGTTGGCCGGGGGGTCGGCACGTCAGGCAACAGGAGGACGCAATGCGTACGAGTACCCGCCGGTCCCACCGGCTGACGGCACTGACAGCCGTCGCCGTACTGGCCACGGGACTGCTGGCAGGCTGCGCCAGTGACGACGGCTCGTCGAGTGCCGACAACGGCAGCGGCGGCGGAGGGGGGAGCTCCAAGGGCAAGGTGACGCTGTCCGTCGGCACCTTCGGGGTCTTCGGTTACAAGCAGGCCGGACTGTACGACGAGTACATGAAGCTGCACCCGGACATCGTCGTCAAGGAGAACGTCACCACCAAGACCGACGTCTACTGGCCGAAGGTGCTCACCCGCCTGCAGGCCGGCTCCGGCACCGACGACATCCAGGCCATCGAGATCGGCAATGTCACCGAGGCCGTCCAGACCCAGGGCGACAAGTTCGTCGATCTCGGCAAGGAGGTCGACAAGTCGCAGTGGCTGGACTGGAAGAACGCCCAGGCCACCACCAAGGACGGCAAGCTCATCGGGCTCGGCACCGACATCGGCCCGATGGCGGTCTGCTACCGCAAGGACCTCTTCCAGAAGGCCGGCATCGAGAGCGACCGCACCAAGCTCGCCGCGCTGTGGAAGGGCGACTGGAACAAGTACGTCGACCTCGGCAAGCAGTACATGAAGAAGGCCCCGAGCGGCACCAAGTACGTCGACTCCGCCTCCTCCGTGTACAACGCGGTCCTCGGCGGCGAGACCGAGCGCAACTACGACAAGGACGGCAACGTCGTCTACGACAAGTCCGCGGGCGTGAAGAAGGCCTGGGGCGCGGCCATGGGCGTGGCGACCAGCGACATGTCGGCCAAGCTGAAGCAGTTCGACAAGTCCTGGGACCAGGCCTTCGCCAACGGCACCTTCGCCACCGTCGCCTGCCCGGCGTGGATGATCGGCTACATCCAGGAGAAGTCCGGCCCGGCCGGCAGCGGCAAGTGGGACATCGCGGCGGCCCCGACCGCGGCCAACTGGGGCGGCTCCTTCATCGGCGTGCCGAAGGCGAGCAAGCACCAGAAGGAGGCCATCGCGCTGGCGAAGTGGCTGACCGCGCCCGAGCAGGAGGCGAAGGTCTTCGCCAAGCAGGCGAGCTTCCCGTCCGTCCCGGCGGCGTACGCGAGCCTGAAGCCGCAGCCCGACACCCAGGCGTACTTCTCGGGCGCCCCGCTGACGCAGATCTTCTCCGACGCGGCCAAGACCATCCCGGCGCAGCCGCTCGGCCCGAAGGACAAGCCGATCGACACCGCGATCTGTGACATCGGCATCGTCCAGGTCGAGCAGAAGGGCAAGTCGCCCGAGCAGGGCTGGGACGCGGCCACCAAGGAGATCAAGGACGTGCTCGGCCAGTGACCAGCTCCAAGCAGGCTCTCGCGCATCCCGCGTCGAGCGCCGAGGCCGCGCCCGGCTCCCAGCCGGGCGCGGCCCGGGGCGCTCACGGTCGCGGTACGCCGCCGGCGGACAGGGGCTCCTGGCGCAGCCGGATGTACCGCTGGGACATGAAGGCGTCGCCGTACGCGTTCATCTCCCCGTTCTTCGTGATCTTCGGCGCCTTCTCGCTGGTGCCGCTGCTGTACACCGCCTGGTACTCGCTGCACCATGTGCAGCTGTCCAACCTGGACGGGCAGAGCTGGGCGGGGCTGGAGAACTACAAGTCGCTGCTGTCCTCGGAGTTCTTCTGGAACGCCCTGGAGAACACCTTCACCATCGGTCTGATCTCCACCGTGCCGCAGCTGGCGGCCGCGATCTGGCTGGCGCATCTGCTGCACTTCAAGCTGCGCGGCTCGACCGTGTGGCGGGTGGTGATGCTGACCCCGTACGCCACCTCGGTGGCGGCGGCGACGCTGGTGTTCGCGCTGCTGTTCTCGCCGGAGAAGAACGGCATCGTCAACTGGGCCCTCGATCTGCTCGGCCTCGACCCGGTCAACTGGCACGAGTCCGACTGGGGTTCGCAGCTCGCCGTGTCGTCGATCGTGATCTGGCGGTGGACCGGCTACAACGCGCTGATCTATCTGGCGGCGATGCAGGCGATCCCGGCCGACCTGTACGAGTCGGCGGCGATCGACGGCGCGAACCGCTGGCAGCAGTTCTGGAACGTGACGATCCCGATGCTGCGGCCGACGATCCTGTTCACCGTCGTCGTCTCCACGATCGGCGCGACCCAGCTGTTCGGCGAGCCGCTGCTGTTCGGCGGCGTGAGCGGTTCCAAGGGCGGCTCGGAGCACCAGTTCCAGACCCTCGGCCTGTACATGTACGACCAGGGCTTCATCATCGGCAATCTCGGCAAGGCGTCCGCGATCGCCTGGACGATGCTGCTGATCCTGCTGCTCGTCGCCGCGCTCAACCTGCTGGTCTCCCGACGGCTGAGGAAGGCCCAATGACCACCAGTGAACTGACCCTGCCCCCGACGGCCGCCGCGCCGCAGGGCCGGCGCCGGGTGCTGGGCGCGGGCAAGCAGCTGCACGCCGGCCCGGTCACCTATGTCGTGCTGGTCGTGTTCGCGCTCGTCTCGCTGGCCCCGCTCGTGTGGACGGCGATCGCGGCCTCGCGCACCAACACGCGTCTGGCGCAGACCCCGCCGCCGTTGTGGTTCGGCGGCAATCTGTTCAAGAATCTGGAGACCGCCTGGGACCAGGCCGGTATGGGCACCGCGATGGTCAACACCACGTTCGTCGCCGGCACGATCACCGTGGGCACGGTGCTGTTCTCCACGCTGGCCGGGTTCGCCTTCGCCAAGCTGCGGTTCCGGTTCTCCACAGCGCTGCTGCTGATCACCATCGGCACGATGATGGTCCCGCCGCAGCTGGCCGTCGTACCGCTGTATCTGTGGATGACGGACCTGCACTGGGCGAACCATCTGCAGACGGTCATCCTGCCGACCCTGGTGAGCGCCTTCGGTACGTTCTTCATGCGGCAGTACCTGGTGCAGGCGCTGCCGACCGAGCTGATCGAGGCGGCGCGGGTGGACGGCGCGAGCAGCCTGAGAGTGGTGTGGCACGTGGTCTTCCCGGCGGCGCGGCCGGCGATGGCGGTGCTGGGGCTGCTGACGTTCGTGATGGCCTGGAACGACTTCCTGTGGCCGATCATCGCCCTGAACGGCGAGAACCCGACCGTCCAGGTGGCCCTGAACCAGCTCGGCACCGGCTACATCCCCGACGACTCGGTGATCATGGCGGGCGCGCTGCTCGGCACGCTGCCGCTGCTGCTGGCGTTCCTGCTGTTCGGCAAGCAGATCGTCGGCGGCATCATGCAGGGCGCGGTCAAGGGCTGACCGCCGAAAGATTCCCGCGGGGCCGGGTCAGCGCCGCCTCGGCCCCCACCCCTCTTGTCCACCTGTCGGTCTTCACGACCACGAAGGTCTCCACGACCACCAATGGGAGCGCTTCCATGTCTGATTCCGTGACCCCGGAGAACCCGGTGACGTTTCCTCCCGCCTTCCTCTGGGGCGCCGCGACCTCCGCGTACCAGATCGAGGGGGCGGTGCGGGAGGACGGCCGCACCCCCTCGATCTGGGACACCTTCAGCCATACGCCCGGCAAGACGGCCGGCGGCGAGACCGGTGACATCGCGGTCGACCACTACCACCGCTTCCGCGAGGACGTGGCGATGATGGCGGACCTGGGCCTGAACGCCTACCGTTTCTCGGTCTCCTGGCCCCGGGTGCAGCCCACCGGCCGCGGCCCGGCCGTCCAGCGCGGCCTGGACTTCTACCGCCGGCTGGTCGACGAGCTGCTCGCCCACGGCATCAAGCCGGCCGTCACCCTCTACCACTGGGACCTGCCGCAGGAGCTGGAGGACGCGGGCGGCTGGCCGGAGCGGGACACCGCCCACCGGTTCGCCGAGTACGCGCAGCTCGTCGGCGAGGCGCTCGGCGACCGGGTGGAGCAGTGGATCACCCTGAACGAGCCGTGGTGCAGCGCCTTCCTCGGGTACGGCTCCGGCGTGCACGCCCCCGGCCGCACCGACCCGGTGGCCTCCCTCAGGGCGGCGCATCATCTGAACCTGGCGCACGGGCTCGGCACTTCGGCGCTGCGCTCGGTGATGCCGGCCCGCAACCAGGTGGCGATCAGCCTCAACTCCTCGGTGGTGCGCCCGCTGTCGCAGACCCCGCGGGATCTCGCGGCCGCCCGCCGCATCGACGACCTGGCCAACGGCGTCTTCCACGGCCCGATCCTGCACGGGGCGTACCCGCACACCCTGCTGGAGGCCACCTCCTCGCTGACCGACTGGTCCTTCGTCCAGGCGGGCGACCTGGAGCTGATCCGCCAGCCGCTGGACGCGCTCGGCCTGAACTACTACACCCCGGCGCTGGTCTCGGCCGCCGACCCGGACGCGCCGCCCGTGCGCGCCGACGGCCACGGCGAGAGCGAGCACTCCCCCTGGCCGGCCGCCGACGACGTGGCCTTCCACCAGACGCCGGGTGAGCGCACCGAGATGGGCTGGTCCATCGACCCGACCGGCCTGCACGAGCTGATCATGCGCTATTCGCGGGAGGCGCCCGGGCTGTCGCTGTACATCACGGAGAACGGCGCCGCCTACGACGACAAGCCCGACGCCGACGGCCAGGTGCACGACCCGGAGCGCATCGCCTACCTGCACGGCCATCTGTCGGCGGTGCGCCGCGCCCTCACCGACGGCGCCGATGTGCGCGGCTACTACCTGTGGTCCCTGATGGACAACTTCGAGTGGGCGTACGGCTACGGCAAGCGCTTCGGCGCGGTCTACGTCGACTACGTCACGCTGGATCGGACCCCGAAGTCCAGCGCCCACTGGTACGGCCGGGCGGCCCGCACCGGGTCACTGCCGCCGGTGGAGGCCGCCTAGCGGGTGGGCGCTTGCCGGGGTGCTCAGTTGTAGGCCGCGAACGCCTTGGAGAAGGCGAAGTTCTCCTGGGCGATCGAGCTGCACGTGGCGTCGGCGGAGGGCTTGGGGCCGCCGGCGCAGGCCTTGTCGCGGGTGGCCGACCACATGGACAGCCAGCCCAGGCCCTTGGACTTGGCGAAGTTCACCAGCTGGGTGGCGTCGTCGACCTTGAAGACCTCGGAGGAGACGTCGTTGACGCCGATCATCGGGGTCACGGCGACCGCCTTCCAGGCCGCGCTGTCGGACAGCCCGAGGACACCCTTGACCTGGGCCTGGGTGGCGGTGGCGGCCTGCTCGGCGTAGGTGCCCATGTCGCCGTTGTAGGAGGCGCCGTAGTCCATCGCCATGATGTTGACGGCGGAGATCTTCACACCGCCCGCCTTGGCGTTGGAGAGCAGGTTCACGCCGTCCTGGGTGAGGCCCTCGGGCATGACCGGGAGGGTGAAGGAGACGTCCAGGCCGGGGTGGCTCTGCTGGAGCTTGGCGATGGCCTGGGCGCGGCGGGTGTTGGCGGCCGTGTTCGGCAGCGCGCCGCCCTCGATGTCGAAGTCGACCTTGGTGAGCTTGAAGGCGTCGACGGCCTTGCCGTAGGCGGCCGCGAGGGCGTCGGCCGAGGAGCAGGAGGTGGCCAGTTCGGTGCCGGAGGCGCCGCCGAAGGAGACGCGGACGTCGCCGCCCTTGGCGCGCAGGGCGCCGATCTGACCGGCGACGGCGTCGGCGGTGAGGTCGGTGACGCCGCCCCACTTGGGGGTGCAGCCGCCGCCGTCGGTGACGAAGGCGAGGTTGTAGTTCTTCACGCCGGTCGCGTCCGCGCTCGCGAGCAGGTCGAACGCCGGGTAGAGGGACGTGTCGACGTAGGGGGCGAAGCCGGCGGACGCCTTGGTCCCGGTACCGCTGCTGGGGGACGGGGAGGCGGTGGGCGGTTGGGTGGGCTCGGCGGTCTGTGTGGGCTTGGCGGTGGGGGTCGCGGTCGGCGTGGGGGTCTGCGGCTGGGTGGGGCGGCCGCTGGGCTCCGGAGTGGCACCGCCGTCGGCGGAACACGCGGCCTGGTCGATGCTGCAGCCCGACGGATCGCCGGTGCCGTCGACGACGAAGCCGACGGTGGCCGACTCGCCCGCCTTCAGGCCGTCGGCGTCCCACTTCGGCGGCCTCACGGTGACGTGCTGTCCGCTGACGCTCGATTCGCCGTTCCACAGGGAGCTGAGCTTGGCGCCGGCCGGCAGGTCGAACTCGAGCGTCCAGGTGTTCTCCGCCTGGCCGCTGTTGTTGGTGACGACGTACTGCGCGGTGTAGCCGGTCGACCAACTGCTGGTCTTCGTGTACGCGGCGTTCACCCCGGCCGCGTTCGCGGTGCCGGTGAGCAGCACCGCGCCGCCACCGGCCACGGCCGCGGCCACCAGGCCGCCTATCGCCTTGTTCCTGCCACTGATCCTGCGCCGGTGCGTGCTCATGCGTGCCTGCCTTCGCTGTTCACGGGGGTGTGGTGCGGCAGCACGCTAGCGAGCCCGAACAGGACAAAAGCCCTGTTGCAGACGGTGGTTGGGGTTCTTAGGCCGCGCTTAAGGAAGGGATCGGGACCGATTAAAGGTAGAGACCAATTCGAGTGACCGATGCGAGAGCCGATGCGGGGATCGTCACCTCGTGACAAGGCGACGGCGCCGCCGTACGCTCCCGCGGTGACCGCGCCCCGCGGGGGTGCGGCGGAGGCCGTCCAGCTGGATCCAGATCCGCACCTCCGCGCCGCCCAGCACCGAGGAGCCGACGCGCACATCACCGCCGGTGGACTCCGCGAGCCGGCACACGATGTCCAGGCCGAGACCGGTCGAACCGTCGCTGCCCGAGCCCTGGCCGCGGGCCATCGCCGCCTCCGGGTCGGGTATGCCGGGGCCGGCGTCGGACACGAGCACGATCACCGCGTCCTCGCCGTTGTGCACGTCGACCGCGAAGGCCGTGCCCTGCGGGGTGTGCCGGAAGACGTTGCCGAGCAGCGCGTCCAGCGCAGCCACGAGGTCGGCGCGCGCCACGGGTATGCGCACCGGGCGCTCCACACCGGCCACCCGCCACTTGCGGCCCTCGTCCTCGGCGAGCGCCGACCAGAACTCCATGCGCTCCCGGACCACTTCGGCCGCGTCACAGCCGGCGCCGGGCCCGGCGGCCGCGGTCTGCGGCTTGGCCTCCCGCGCCGTGCGGATGATGGTGTCGACCTCGCGCTCCAACTGCGCCACGGCGGCCCGGGTCTGCTCGGCGGCGGGCGTGTCACCGAGCGAGGCGGCGTTCAGACGCAGCACGGTCAGCGGGGTGCGCAGCCGGTGGGACAGGTCGGCGGCCAGCTCCCGCTCGTTGGCGAGGAGGTGGACGACCTGGTCGGCCATGGAGTTGAAGGCGACCGCCGCGAGCCGCAGTTCGGTCGGCCCCTCCTCCGGCACCCGGGCGCCGAGCTTGCCCTCGCCCAGTTCGTGCGCGCCCTCGACCAGCCGCTGCGCCGGGCGGACCATCCGGACGCCCAGCCGGTCGGCGACCGCGACCGAGCCCACGACCAGCGCCGCGCCGACCCCGGCGAGCACCGCCCAGGCCGTACCGACGCCGTTGCTGACCTCGGACTCGGGGACGTACACCTCGACGACGACGGTGCCCAGGCTGAGCGCCACGGGCTGGAGCAGCACGGAACCGCCGGGCACCTCCGCGGTGGAGGCGCGGCCCAGTCTGCGTACCGCTTCTATGTCCCCGGCGGTGGCGCGGCGGCGGCCGAGGTCGAGGGCGGGCGTGCCGTCGCCGGCCGGCAGGTGGACCGCCATGCCGTCACCGGTGCCGGCCGAGGCGACGACCCGCTCCAGCTGCTCGCGATCGGTGGTGATGGACAGCGCGGGCACCACGACCGCCGCCTGCCGTTCGGCGTTGGAGAAGGCGCGGTCGCGGGCCATCTCCTTGATGACGAGTCCGAGCGGCACGGCGAAGGCGATCACGACCATCGTGGTGACCGCCAGACAGACCCGCACCAGCGCCCACCTCATCGCGGTGGCTCCGCTTCCTGTGGCGGTTCCAGCTTCACGCCGACCCCGCGCAAGGTGTGCAGATAGCGCGGGCTGGCGGCGGTCTCGCCGAGTTTGCGGCGCAGCCAGGACAGATGGACGTCGATGGTCTGGTCGTCGCCGTAGGACTGCTGCCACACCTCGGCGAGCAGTTCGCGGCGGGGGACGACCACGCCGGGACGGCCGGCGAGGAAGGCGAGCAGGTCGAACTCGCGGCGGGTCAGGTCCAGCCGCGCGCCGTCCAGTTCGGCCTGGCGGCGCAGCGGGTCGACGGTGAGGCCGCCGACCCGGATGACGGTGGAGGGCGGGGCGTCGGCGGAGCCGCCGCGGGCGCGGCGCAGTACGGCGGCCATGCGCGCCGACAGGTGTTCCGGGGAGAACGGCTTGGTCAGGTAGTCGTCCGCGCCGGCGTTCAGCAGCCGTACGATCTCCGCCTCGTCGTCCCGGGCGGTGGCGATGATCACCGGTACGTCGGTGATGCCGCGCAGCATCTTCAGGGCCTCGGAGCCGTCCAGGTCGGGCAGTCCGAGGTCCAGGATGACGACGTCGAAACGGAAATGGGCGACCTCGCGCAGCGCCTCCAGCGCCGTGCCGACACTGCGCACCGTGTGGGTGGCGTCGGTCAGATGCCGGATGAGCGCCGAGCGTACGAACTGGTCGTCCTCGACCACGAGCACACTTGCCATGCGCCGCACCGTACGCCATGCGCGGGACGCCGGTGGGAGGCTGTGGACAACTCCGATGGTGTGGAAAACGGGCGGCGTCGCGGGGGCCGGGCGCGGTCGGATTCGTGCGACACGCGGGCGACCGGTGAGGCAGTATGGCCCGCGATGCGCAGAGGACTCGTACACGTACTCGCGTGGTCGCTCGCCACGAGCGCGGCGGTCACGCTGTCGTGGTGGGGCGTGCACACGGTGATGGCGGGCACCGCGTACGACCCGCCGCGCGCCCTGCCGATCACGGCGGCGCAGGCGACGACGCAGGGCGCGGGGCGCGCTTCGTCCACGGCCCGGTCCGCACCGCCGTCCCGTACGCCACCGTCCTCGCCGTCGCCGTCGCCGAGCCGCCGGGCGACCGCCTCCGCCCGCCCGCCGTCCGCCTCCCCGAGCCCGTCCGCCACCGTCTCGGGCCGGATCAAGAGCTACGACTCGAAGGGCGGCCGCGTGGTGTTCGACATCGGCCCGTCCAGCGCGTCGCTGGTGTCGGCCGCCCCCAACCCGGGCTGGTCGATGCAGTGGTGGAAGACCGAGTCGTGGATCCGGGTCGAGTTCGCCTCGGGTGCGGACCGGGTGTCGGTGTTCTGCACATGGCACGACGGACCACCGCGGGTGGACGTCGGCACGTACTGACTGCGGGGCCCGGGCCCGCGACGCCGGGACGACCCGAACGACAGCGCCTAACGGAACACCGACGGCGGTGGGGCGGGGGATGCGACGGCGGCCGCGTCCGTGACGGGGGCGGCGCCGCCGGTGAAGTCGCGCAGCGCCTTGCCGTGCTCGACGCGGCCGGGATGCGGGTCGGAGGCCGCGCGGCGGGTCAGTTCGGCGACGGGCAGAGGACGGTCGCAGGCCACGAGCACCGCGTTGCCGAAGCGCTTGCCGCGCAGCACCGCCGGATCGGCGACCAGCGCGAGATCGGCGAACCGCGCGGCGGCACTGGCGATCTGACCGCGCAGGTGCGCCAGCGGCGGGCCGTCGGCGATGTTCGCGGCGTACACACCACCCGGCTTGAGCGCCCGGCGGACCTCGTCCAGGAACTCGGTGGAGGTCAGGTGGGCGGGGGTGCGGGCGCCGCTGAAGACGTCGGCGACGAGCAGGTCCGCCCAGCCGTCCGGGACCTTGCCGAGGCCCTCGCGGGCGTCGGCGGAGCGGACCCGGATCCGGGCGGCGGGGTCCAGCGGCAGTTCCCGGCGCACCAGCTGGACCAGGGCCGCGTCCCGCTCGACGACCTGCTGGGTGGAGCGGGGGCGGGTCGCGGCGACATAGCGGGCCAGGGTGAGGGCGCCGCCGCCGAGGTGCACGGCGTGGACCGGTTTGCCGGGCGGGGCGGTGAGGTCGATGACGTGGCCGAGGCGGCGCTGGTACTCGAAGGAGAGGTACGCCGGGTCGTCCAGGTCGACGTGCGACTGCGGTGCGCTGTCCACCAGCAGCGTCCAGGCCCGCGCCCGGTCCGGGTCGGGGACCAGCTCCGCGAGCCCGCCGTCGACCTGTTCCACGACCACATCTGCGGCGGCCTGCCGGCGGCGGGGGTTTCTGGACTTGCCCATCCGGCCATTATCCGGGGTCGTGGGGCGTCGGGAGCGAGCGTGGCGTGATCGGGCGCTGGCGAGGGGCGGGGGGCAGGCGCAGGAGGAAGGGGATGTGCCGGCAGGTCAGCGGCAGCTGTCCGCCGCCTCGATCAGGCGGGCCGCCTCACCCAGGGCGCGGCGCAGGACCGCCGGGTCGGTCGCCCGGTCGGCGTCGCCGGGAGGGAGCAGCCAGGCGGAGCCCTCCACCGGCGGCTCCGGCGCCAGGCGCAGCCCGCGGCCGTCGGTCTCGGTGCAGGTGCTGCCCGGGAGGTCCCAGCCGGCGGCCGTGCCGGGCGGGACGAGGAAGGCGAGGGTGCCGCAGCCGTCGTCGTGCAGGACGGGACCGACCGCGTCCGAGGCGCCGCGGCGCAGGATGTCGACGGCCTCCAGGCCCTGGCGGGTCGGCACGGTGACGAGGTCGCAGGCGCTCCCCGCACCGGCGTCCGGTCTGTGCGCCTGCGCCGCCGGCGAACCCGGTGCCGTACACGGTGCGATGCTCTGGCTGGTCTCCATCCCGGCCTCCATCACGCAATTCCTGGGCACCTGTCGCCGACCGCACCGGCCGGTCGCGTGTGGCCTGTTGCGGTCCACCGGGTTCAACGCGCGGTCGTGTCAACGGCTACGGCGAAAGTCCGCCGCAAAGGATGGCAGTTCATGGCAGATCGGGGGTGGCATATCCGGTTTGTAGCTAAACAATGCGTGGCGGGACGACCACAGAAGGTACGTTCTTGCCGCCGGAGAACAGGGTGATCACCCCGACATTGGGGCAACTCACCCCGGCTCCGGCATGGTTCGACGGTTCGCACGAGAGGACCCGGCCATGGCGTCGTCAACGGTGAACGCTGCCCCAGCGTCCCAGCCCAACCGGCCACCGCGGCCCAACCTCGTCTTCCGGCAGCTGCGCGGAGCGCGCTCACCGGCCGAGTTCGCCGCGCTGGTGCGGCGCGCGGCCCGGGAGATCGGTGAGCGGGTGAGCTGTGACGCGCGCTACATCGGTCGGGTCGAGGCGGGCGAGATCCGCTGTCCCAACTACGCCTACGAGCGGGTGTTCCTGCACATGTACCCGGGCCGCACGCTCGTGGACCTGGGCTTCGCACCCCGGTCGGCGGTACGTGGGCGGGCGGCGCGCGTGCCCATCGCCGGTGGCGCTGAACCGGGGGCGGGCGTCGAACCGTATGAGCCGCAGGAACCGTATGACACGCACCACCACGACCATGAGGAGAGCGACGTGCTGCGTCGCGCATTCATCAGCGGCGGAGGCGCCACGGTGGCCGCCGCCTCGCTGGGCCCCATCGGGCTCGCCCCGGACGCCGTGGCGTCCGGGCGCGCCACGGGCCTTGCTCGCCTCGCCCGTCCCGTGCGCCGTGCCGGCGCGAGTGAGGCGAGCGCCCTGGAAGAGGCCGTCCGCAGGATCCGGGTGCTGGACGACCGGCACGGCGCCGACGGCCTGTACCGGCGGGCGGCCGCCCCGCTGCGCGCCGCGTACGCGCTGCTGGACGCCGGTGCGACCCGGCAGGTGACCGCCGACCGGCTGCACGCGGGCGCGGGTGAGCTGGCCATCTCGGTGGGGTGGCTGGCGCACGACTCGGGGCGCTTCGAGGACGCACGTTCGCACTACGCCGAGGCGCTGGCCACCGCGCGGATGACCGGGGACGCGGGGCTGGAGGCGCACGCGTTCTGCAACATGGCGTTCCTCGCGCGGGACGCCGGGCGCCCGCGGGAGGCGGTGCGGGCGGCGCAGGCCGCGCAGCGGGTCGCCCGGCCGCTGGGGTCGGCACGGCTGATGTCGCTGCTGGCGCTGCGGGAGGCCGGCGGCTGGGCGGGGCTCGCGGACCGGTTCGGGTGCGAGCAGGCGCTCGGGCGGGCGCAGGCGCTGTTCGAACGGGGGCCGTCGGAGGTGGACCCGGAGTGGATGAGCTTCTACGGCGAGGCCGAGCTGGCCGGCCTGGAGGCGCAGTGCTGGTCCACGCTCGGGGACTGGGAGCGGGCGGCGCGGCAGGCGCGGCGGGCGGCGCGGTTGCAGGACCCGCACTTCACGCGGAACACGGCGCTGTACACGGCGGAGCTGGCGGACGATCTGGCGCGTGGGGGGCGGCCCGACGAGGCGGCCGCGGCGGGGTTGACGGTGCTGGGGCTGCTGGATCAGGTGCAGTCGTCGCGGGTGCAGAGCATGGTGGCGGGGACGGCGCGGGTGCTGTTGCCTCACCGGCGGGCTGCGGGGGTGGCGGCGTTCTTGGAACGGCATGCGAGTTTGCCGCGCATGCCTTGACGGGGGGTGCCGTGCCTGCGGCGCCGGGTCGTCGTTCGTCTGCGGGTTTCGTTGTGGCTGGTCGCGCAGTTCCCCGCGCCCCTTTGTGCCCGGCGGCTCAGCCCGGCAGGTGGCCGACGTCGTTCCAGGACTCCAGGGCCGGTTCGCCGTAGGCCCAGCCGAGGGTGGAGAGGGAGGTCGGGTTCAGGCGGATGCGGGAGGCGAAGCGCAGGGGGAGGTCCAGCCAGCGGGCGCCGATCGCGCGGAGGATGTGGCCGTGCGCGAAGATCAGGACGTCGCGGTCCGCCGAGCGGGCCCAGGCGACCACCTCGTCGGCCCGCGCGGTCACCTCGGCCAGGGTCTCGCCGTCGGGCACTCCGTCGCGCCAGATGAACCAGCCGGGGCGCAGCGCCTGTATCTCGGCCGGGGTGAGGCCCTCGTAGGCGCCGTAGTCCCACTCCATGAGCGTGTCCCACCGCGTCGCGCGGTCGCCGAAGCCGGCCAGTTCGCACGTCTCACGCGCGCGTGCCAGCGGGCTGGTGCGGACCTCCACGTCGGGCAGGCCGTCCAGCGGCGAGCGGTGCAGTCGCTCGCCGAGCAGCTTGGCGCCGCGCCGGCCCTCCTCCAGCAGCGGGATGTCCGTCCTGCCGGTGTGCCTGCCGGACAGCGACCATTCGGTCTGTCCGTGCCGTGCCAGCAGGATGCGCGGTGCCATGCGAGGGGCCTTTCGGGTGTGGAAGGGGGTTCGTCTCCATCATCGCGTACCCGTGTCGCGGGCAACCTGGCGGGCGGTCGTGGCGTCTTCCAGCGCCGGGGGCGGGCCGTCAGGGGCGCCGCCCACGCCGTAGAGTGACTCCCCCGTATCCGCCGGGTGATCCCGGCGTGAGGACCCGCGAAACAGCAGTGAGAAGAAGGGGGAGGGCGAATCGGATGCCGCAGACCGAGTCACCAGGCAGCGAGGCGGGCCCGGCGACCCGGTTGCGCTGGTGGACCGAGCTCCCTCTGGTCCTGCTCGTGTACGGCTGCTACTCGGCCGGCCGTCTGCTCGCCCGCGGTGACGTCTCCGACGCCGTCGACCACGGGCTGGCGCTGCTGCGGGTCGAGAAGTTCCTGCACCTCAACGCCGAGCATCCGCTGAACCGGCTGTTCACCGGCAACCCCTGGCTCGGTGTCCCGGCCGACTTCTGGTACGCCTCGCTGCACTACCTGGTCACGCCCGCGCTGCTGGTGTGGATGTTCCGCGCGCACGCCGCCCACTACCGGGCCGCCCGCACCTGGCTGCTGACGTCCACGTTCCTCGGACTGATCGGCTTCACGCTGATGCCGACCTGCCCGCCGCGCCTGCTGGCCGCCGGGTACGGCTTCGTCGACACCATGGCCCATTACAGCTCGTACGGCTGGTGGGGCGGCGAGGCGAGCGCGCCGCGCGGTATGGGCGGCATGACCAACCAGTACGCGGCGATGCCGAGTCTGCACGTCGGCTGGGCCCTGTGGTGCGGCGTGATGCTGTGGCGGTACGGGCGTGGCCCGGCGGCGCGGGTCCTCGCGGTGGTCTATCCCGTGGGCACCACTCTGGTCGTGATGGGGACCGCCAATCACTATCTGCTCGACGCGGTCGCCGGTGTCGTCGTGATGGCTGTCGGGCTGCTGCTCGCGCCCGCCGTGATGCGGTTCGCGGACCGGCTGCGGGCGCGGTTCGCGGGCGGCTCTTCCCGCGCTCCTGCCTCGATTGTCAGTGGCGGATGCCAGACTTCGGCGGGTGAGCGAATTCCACGGCAGCGCGCATCACGGCCCGGAGCCGACGCCGAGCCGAGTGCCGTCCCCACGGACACCGGGGACGGCGCTCCGGCACCGGCTCGCTGAGCTGCGCGGACCCGACGTACCCGCCCGGGCGCTGGACGCCCGCGCCCTCGCGGCCCTCGCCGCCAACCCGGGCTGCCGGCGGCGCGCGCTCCTCGACGGCGCCGGGGTGGACAAGGCGGCGCTGGCGGGCGCGCTCGGTGCGCCGTCGGCGTTCGGGCAGTCGCAGTTCGCCCTCACCCGGGGCAACGCCTTCGAGGCGAAGGTCAAGGCGGACGGCGGCGCGGAGCTGCTGCGGCTGGTGCGGGAGAAGCTGGACCCGGCCGCCGAGCCGCCGGAGCGCACCTACGTGCCCGATCTGACCGCGGCCGGGCCCGAGGGGCGTACGGCGCGTACGGCGCTGGCGCTGCGGGAGGCCGTCGAGGCGGGCGGCTGGACGCTGCTGGACCATCCGATGCTCGCCCTCGAGGTCGCCGGTTCCCCGGCGTTCCTCGAGCCGGACGCCGTGGTGGTCCACCCGGACGGCAGCTGGACGGTCGTCGAGATCAAGTCCTTCCCGCTGCTGGACGGCTCCGCCGACCCGGCGAAGGTGGGCGCCGCCGCCCGGCAGGCCGCCGTGTACGTGCTGGCGCTGGAGGAGGTCGCGGGCCGCATGGAGCCCGCGCCGCAGGTGCGCCATCGCGTGATGCTCGTGTGCCCCAAGGACTTCTCCAATCTGCCGACCGCCGCCGCGGTCGACGTGCGCAAGCAGCGTGCGGTGACCGGTCGGCAACTGGCCCGGCTCACCCGCATCGAGGAGATCGCCGACTCGCTGCCCGAGGGGACGTGCTTCTCCCCCGAGCTGCCCGCCGAGCAGCTCACCGAGGCCGTCGAGTCCGTTCCGGCGACGTACGCCCCCGAGTGCCTGGCCGCCTGCGAGCTGGCCTTCCACTGCCGTCGGCGCTCGCGCGAGGCCGCCGCGGTGACCTCGCTCGGCCGGTCCGTGCGGGCCGAGCTGGGCGGGCTGGCCACCGTGCCCGAGGTGCTGGCGGCCGCCCGCGGTCAGGCCGGGGACCCGGACGATCCGGCGGTGGCCGCGCTGCGGCGGGCCGCGCAGTTGCGCGCCGAGGCGCTGGAGGGGGCCGAATGTCGCTGATCGCCACCCTCGCCCGCATGGAGGCCGTCAGCAGCGGGCGCGCGCAGCCCGCCGCGACCGTGCGGCACCGGCATCTGTCCGACCGGCCGCTGGTGCTGGTGCCGCTCACCACGGCCGGTGAGGCGGGCGCCCCGCTCGGCGCGCTGGTCGGCACCGACCGGGACACGCCGCGCCTGCTGGTCGTACCGCAGCCGCGCGACCGGGATCTGCGGTTCGCGTTCCTGGCCGAGCTGGCCGATGTCGTCCTGCCGTACCTCGAGTCGTACGGCGATGTGGTGGAGGCCGCCGAGCGCACCGAGACCGATCCGGAGACCGGCAAGCGGGTCAAGGTCGAGGTCGACCTGTGCGCGGACGCCCCGCAGCTGATCGTGCCGAGCCGCGCCGGCGTCGACCTGGTGCGGCTGCTGGGGCGTTCGATGCGGTTCCGGCGTACGGCCGAGCAGGATCCGGAGACGCCGTATCCCGCGCCGCCCCGGGTGCCGCTGCTGGGGCGCTGGTTCACGCACTACGCCGAGCGGGCCCGGGTGCCCGGTTCGTCGCTGCTGCCGGCCCTGACCGAGGTACTCGGCCGGCACTGGGCCACCGGTCAGTCCGGTCTGGAGGACCAGCATCTGGGGGCGCTGCTGGCGTGGATCGATCCGCCGGAGGGCGCCTCGGGGGCCGAGGCGGCGCTGGAGGCGGAGCTGGCCCGTGACGCGGGCGGGCAGTTGAGGTGCCCGCCCGCCGGGCCGGCCACCGATCCGGCGTTCGACAACAAGCTGCTCGCTCCCGCCATCGAGCGCTACGACCGGGCCCGCACCGCGCTGGCCGCCGCCGAGGACGGCCTGGAGGCCGACGAGCGGCTCGGTGCGCTCAGCCGCGCCGAGGAGGAGATCCGGCGGCTCGTCGAGCAGGTCACCCTGCCCACCTGGGAGAAGGTCTGGCGGGGGCTCGATCTGCTGCGGGCGCTGCCCCCGGGGGCGCATGTCGAGGAGCGGTGGACGCGGGACCGGTGGTCGTTCACCGGGCACCGGGACCGGGTGCTGGCCGGGGAGCCGCCGCAGCCGCGCCGCGACGACGCGGTCACCGCGGCGAACAAGCTCGCGGCGCGCGAGCGCGAGCAGGCCCGGCTGGAGGCGCAGGAGGCGCTCGACGACCCGCTGGTGATGGCGGGGCGGCGGTTGGCCGGGGAGGCGTTCGCCGGTGAGGTGACGGACGTGACCATGGCGTACAGCGAGGGAAAGCGGCCCAGCCCGCGCCCGTTGGTGACCGTGCGCACGGACGACCGGCCGCATCTGGGCGAGCGGGCGAAGGTGTACCGGTCGCTGGGCGGGCGGCCGCAGTCGGCGGAGTTCGTCGGCGCCGAGGAGGACGGCGCGCTGCTCGTGCTGCGCATCCTCGACAAGATGGGCCGCGGCAAGGAGCCCGAGGAGGGGTCGGTGCCCGAGAAGGGCGACCGGGTGTGCTTCACGCTGTTCGAGCACGAGCAGCGCGGCGGGGCGAAGCTGCCCGACCCGGAGGACACCCCGTGGACGCACGGCGGGCCGCCCGGTGAGCAGGCCGTCGAGCCCGCCGATCCCGTCACCGAGGAGGACGTGCTGTGACCGTGACCGAGACGGCCTTCGATCCGGGGGCGGCCGCGACCCGGGCCACGGACGCGATCCTCGCCGACACGCTGCACGGCGCCGCGCGCGGTGTCGTCGTCGACTCCCCGCCCGGCGCGGGCAAGTCGACGCTGGTGGTGCGGGCGGCGCTGGAACTGGCCGACGCCGGGCGCCCGCTCATGGTCGTCGCGCAGACCAACGCGCAGGTCGACGACCTGGTGCTGCGGCTGGCCGAGAAGAACCCCGAACTGCCCGTCGGCCGGCTGCACAGCAGCGACGCCGACGCCTACGACCGGGCCCTGGACGAGCTGGAGCAGGTGCGCACCTCGGCGAAGCCGGCCGATCTTGCCGGGCTGCCGGTGGTGCTGTCCACGGCGGCCAAGTGGGCGCATGTGAAGGTGGACGAGCCGTGGCGGCACGCGATCGTCGACGAGGCGTACCAGATGCGCTCCGACGGTCTGCTCGCCGTGGCCGGGCTGTTCGAGCGGGCGCTGTTCGTGGGCGACCCCGGGCAGCTGGACCCGTTCGCGATCGTGGGCAGCGAGCAGTGGGCGGGCCTGTCGTACGACCCGTCGGCGTCGGCGGTGACGACGCTGCTCGCGCACAACCCGAATCTGCCGCAGCACCGGCTGCCGGTGTCCTGGCGGCTGCCGGCCTCCGCGGCGCCGCTGGTCTCGGACGCGTTCTACCCGTACACGCCGTTCCGCAGCGGCACCGGCCCCGGTGACCGCAGGCTCGCGTTCGCCGTCCCCTCGGACGGCTCAGGCCCCGACCGGGTGGTCGACGAGGCCGCGGCCTCCGGCTGGGGGCTGCTGCAGCTGCCGGCCCGGCACACCCCGCGCACGGACCCGGAGGCGGTCCGGGCGGTGGCGCTGGTGGTCCGGCGGCTGCTGGACCGGGGCGGGGCGGCGGTGTCGGAGCGCTCACCCGAGCCGTCCCCGCTGACCGCCGACCGGATCGCCGTCGGCACGGCGCACCGCGACCAGGCGGCGGCGGTCCGCGCGGCGCTGGCCGAGCTGGGCGTGTCCGATGTGACGGTCGACACGGCGAACCGGCTCCAGGGCCGTGAGTACGACGTGACGGTGGTCCTGCATCCGCTGTCCGGCCGCCCCGACGCCACGGCCTTCCATCTGGAGACCGGCCGCCTGTGCGTGCTGGCCTCCCGCCACCGGCATGCGTGCATCGTGGTGTGCCGCGCGGGCGTGGAGGACCTCCTGGACGACTACCCGTCGACGGAACCGGTCCAGCTCGGCACGCTCGTGAAGTTCCCGGACGGGTGGGAGGCGAACCACGCGGTACTGGCACATCTGGCCGAGCACCGGGTGTCCTGGCGGGGCGCTTGATGTGCCCGGGGTGCCGGCCTCCCCGGGAGCCGAGAGGCCGACGCCCTCTTGCGTGCGCGCGGGACAATGGAGGGTGGTCCACCCCGTGGCGGCGCCCCCTGTGACGTACGCCCCGTACGAGAAGGAGAAGACATGGCGGAGCCCACGCCGCGTCGGAACGAACCGCGGCTACGCCCCGCGCCCCTGCTCTTCGAGCCCATGGCGGCGGCCGCCGATCCGGAGCACTTCTTCGACCTGGAGTCGATCGACGATCCGCGCGCGCTGCTGGAGCGGGCGACGGAGCTGACGCACGCCTTCCGCGCGGCGGCCGACCGGGCCGTGGAGTTCCAGGCGATCGCGGCGGCGCAGCTCGCCGACCCGCGCCGGTTCGACCGCCTGACGCCTGCGGACATCGCCGAGCGGGCCGAGTGGACCGAGGACTACGCGAAGAAGATGGTCGAATTCGGCCGTGACCTGCTGCGCGGCGGAGAAGGGTCCAGCCCGTCCGACCCGGTCTGAGCCGTCCGATCCGGCCTGCCCGCCGTGACGGCATATGCCAGGTGGGCAAGAAGCGGGCAAGATACCCCCTCCAAGTGCCCCCTGTCCCGATTTCCCGCAACCCTGTGGAAGCGCGTGCTCACGCCCGGTAGACCTGGGAGACATGAGCAGCACGTGTCATGTCACCCATGACGGCGCCAGCTGGCTGGCCTCGGCAGGTACCTACCCGCGCAGCACCCTCGCCCTGTGGGAGGAGCAGCCGGACGCCCCGGTCGTCCTGCCCTGCGGCACCGCCTTCGACGTCGTCGGCACCCCCGCGCTGTTCGGGCGCCGCATGCTCGACCGGCTCTGGGCCGAGGGACCGGGCTCCGGCCCGGTGGCCGTCCTCCGGGGCCGGATGCTGCTCTTCGCCGCGCCCGGCACCGCCCAGCGGCTGCCGTCGCTGCTGGAGTGGGAGGAGTGGGGGTCGGGCAGCGACCACACGGGCCGTACCGACGGGATTCCCCCGCTGATCTGCCACGGAACCGGTGACGCGGTGACCGTGCCGCCGGTGTCCGCGACCGCGCCCGGCACCTCCGCGGCCCGCTGGCTGGTCGCCCCCGACACCCGACACCCATGGCTGCCGGGCCCGGAAATCCTGCTGTGGGCGGCGGTGCGGGCGGCCCGCGCGGCGGTGCGGATTTCGATTTCACCTCCCGCCGACGTGGATGCTAAGGTCTACGACGTCAGCAGGCGCCGCTAGCTCAGTTGGTTAGAGCAGCTGACTCTTAATCAGCGGGTCCGGGGTTCGAGTCCCTGGCGGCGCACGATGACGATGGCGGGTCCTGTTCGCAGAAAGCGCGAACAGGACCCGCCATCGTCGTTTCTGCGCGGCTTCGCCGCGCGCGGTGGGGGCTCCGCCACCCACACCCCCGACGGGAAGGCCCTCGCGAAGACGAGGGGCTTTCTTCTGCATCCAAGGGATCACCCAGGTGCCCCCGGCGTGATCGTCACCGTCCACGCCCCCGACGGGGTGCGGCTCTCCGCCTCCACCCGTACCCCGTCCCCGGGGACCGTGAAGCTCTCGCCGAGGGAGACCGGGGCGTCGGCGAGGGCCGGGTAGACGGAGTTCTCCCAGCAGGCCTCGGTGTGCGGGTGGGCGTCGATCACCTCGATGGGCCCGCGCCCGGACTCCGTGGTGCTGTGCACCCGGTACACGAGCACCCCGGCCCGGCAGGCCGCGCCGTCGTTGCCGACGGGGCCGCGCACCTCGAAGGCGAGCGCGCTGTCGGGGCCGGTGCGCACGACGGCGAGCTTGGTCCCGGCGCCGAGCCCGAAGGCGGGCGCGCCCGCGGCGCCGGGGACGGGGACGCCGGGTCCGGCGGCGAGCGGTTCCAGGGTGAGGCGGGTCGGGCGCTGCACGCACACCACCTGGCGCGGGTCCAGCCAGCCGAGCTTCCACTTGTGCCAGCCGAACAGATCCGGTGCCAGGCCGAACTGGCTGCCCATCATGTCCCAGTCGCCGACATAGGTGTCCCAGTCGCCCTTGCCGTCGGCGGGGCGGTGGTAGAGGTCGGGCAGGTCGAAGACGTGCCCGGTCTCGTGGGCGAGCACCAGCCGGTCCGGTGGGTGCCGTTCGAAGACCGTCACCACACGGCGGATGTCCGTACCGTCCGCCCTGAGCGGGGTGTCGAGGTTGACGACCTTGGTGGCGTCGGAGTCGACGCCGGGGGCGTCCGGGTCGGCGACGAAGTACACGACGTCGTAGCGGGAGAAGTCGACCTGGTCGTCGGCGGCCCGCAGGGCGTCGCGCAGATACAGGGCGCGCAGGCCGGCGCTCCAGTCCCGCTGTATGCGGTACGTCGTGGACGGCCGGGGCATGCGGATCCAGTGCCGCATCGGGTGGGGGGTCAGGGTGAAGCGGCCGTAGGAGGCACGGCGGAAGAAGTCGCTGGTGGCGGGGAAGTGGTCGGCGGTCAGTTCGGCGGGGGTGGTCAGGGGGGTGGCGTCGGGGAACGACAGGAAGACCATCACCGCGTTGAGGGCGCGGGTGGGCCGTGGGTATGCGGCGTTCCAGGTGTCCACGCCCTCGGAGTGGTGGGCGTCGGTGCGCTGGAGGGTGCAGGGCTCGGTGGAGAAGGGCTCGGCGACCGAGGGGGCGCTGAGCAGGGAGGTCGCGGCGAGCGCCGACATGGTGGTGAACACGGCGGCGGTACTGCGCAGCCGGGGCGGCTCCAACGCCGACTTGAGGCCCCTGCGGGTTCTTCGGCCCAGTCTTCGCAGGGTGAGCTGAGGCGACAAGGGGACCTCCGGATGCGGTTCTCGGGACGCCGCACCCAGCCTGGTCGTGTTTGTTGCTGTATGCCCTGTTTATCTGACCCGGACGAGTGAGCGCCCGTCAGGCCGACACCCCCGAAGCGTTCACGGAACGTCACATTCGGTCGGAGGCCTGCGCAGGCCGCCCACCTGCGAACAGAAACGATCCGCCATCGGTCGGGGAGCCCGCGCGGACCACCCGGGAACGAGCCATGGCTGGTACCGCCCGGGGCCAGCCTCTATGATCGGCACACTTTCCTGCGCGGACAGCGATCGAGTGCACTGCGGGAGCGAGCGGTGAGCGGAACGTCCGAAGGGTCGACACCTGCGGCAGATGCCGACGGGTTCGTCGTTACAGAGAGTGACAGTCCTACCCCTGCCCGTGCCGAGCCCCCCTACCGCTCCGCCTTCGCGGCCGCCCCGCTCGCCATGGCCGTCGTCGACCGCGCGGGCCTGGTCGTCGACGCCAACGAGACCCTCGGGGAGCTGCTCGGCGGCGACCGGGCCGGCCTCACCGGCCGGCTCGCGTCGGACCTGCTCGACCTCGGCTCCGACACCCGCACCCGGCACGCCTACCGCGAGGTGCTCGACGGCCGCCGCGACCGGCTGCGCTGCACCCGCCGACTGAAGCATCCCGACGGCCACTCGCTGTGGGCGCAGGTCACCGTCTCCCCGCTGCCCGCCGGTGAGGAGGGCGCGCTGCTGTCGGTCGCCGACATCAGCGCCCGCCGCGAACTCCAGGCGCAGCTACGGCACTTGCAGATGCACGACCCGGTGACCCGGCTGCCCAACCGCACGCTGTTCTTCGAACGGCTCTCGGCGGCACTGGAGTCGGCCGCACTGGGGACGGACACGTACGAGACGGGCGGGACCGGCCGGATCGGCCTGTGCTACCTGGACCTGGACGGGTTCAAGGCGGTCAACGACACCCTCGGCCACCGCGTCGGCGACCGGCTGCTCGCCGCCGTCGCCGAGCGCCTGACCCGCTGCGCCGACACGGCCGGCCACGGCCGCGCGAGTACGCCGCTCGTGGCGCGGCTGGGCGGCGACGAGTTCGCGCTGCTGGTGGAGGACTCGACCGGCACCGAGCAGCTCGCGGACCTCGCCGAGTCGGCCCTGAAGGCGCTTCAGGAGCCGTTCGAGCTGGCGGGTCAGCGGCTGTCGGTGTCGGCGTCGATCGGCGTGGTGGAACGGCAGGCGGCGGGGACGACGGCGACCGGGCTGATGCAGGCGGCCGACACGACGCTGTACTGGGCGAAGGCGGACGGCAAGGACCGCTGGACGCTGTTCGACCCCGAGCGCAACGCACACCTGATGACCCGCCAGGCGCTGGCCTCCACGCTCCGGCCGGCCATCGAGCGCGGGGAGTTCGTGCTCGACTACCAGCCGCTGGTGGGCATGGCCGACGGCCGGCTGCACGGGGTGGAGGCACTGGTCCGCTGGAACCATCCGCAGTTCGGGCTGCTGCCGCCGAATCGGTTCGTCGGGCTCGCGGAGGAGGACGGTTCGATCGTGCCGCTCGGCCGCTGGATCCTCACCACCGCGTGCCGGCAGGCCCGTCGCTGGCAGCTGGAGAACCCCGACGAGCCGCCGCTGTTCGTCAGCGTCAATGTGGCGGTCCGTCAGGTGTGGGACTCCGACCTGGTGGCGGACGTGGCGCAGACGCTGGCCGAGACCGGCCTGGCGCCGCATCTGCTGCAACTGGAGCTGACGGAGTCGGCGGTGATGGGCTCGGCGGGCCGCCCGCTGCAGACGCTGAAGGCGCTGAGCGACATGGGCGTGCAGATCGCCATCGACGACTTCGGCACCGGCTACTCGAACCTGGCGTATCTGTCCCGGCTGCCGGTGAAGGTCCTGAAGCTGGACGGCTCCTTCGTCCGCGGCTTCCGTTACGACGACCCCGCCGCGCATCCGAGCCCCGCCGACGAGGTCATCGTCGAGGCGATGATCCAGCTCGCGCACCGGCTCGGGCTCACGGTGACCGCCGAGTGCGTGGAGACGTCCGCGCAGGCCGACCGCCTCCGCCTGATCGGCTGCGACACCGGGCAGGGATGGCTGTACTCCCGCCCGGTGCCGCCGGATCGTATCTCCGCGCTGCTGGCGACGCCGGGGGTTCAGCCGGACGTGGCCGTGAAGCCGTAGGCGTCGGCGATCAGTTCGTACGACCGCAGGCGCACATCCCCGCTGTGCGCGTTGCCGGTGATCATGAGCTCGTCCGCGCCCGTGCGCTTGTGGAGCTCGTCGAGCCCGGTGCGCACCTCGTCCGGCGTGCCGTGGACGACGTTGGCGTTCCAGGAGGTGACGAACTCCTCCTCCATGGGGCTGAACTCATAGGCCTCGGCCTCCTCCGGCGTAGGCACGAGCCCGGGCCGCCCGGTGCGCAGCCGGACCATGTTCAGCGCGGCGGCCCGCACCTGGCGCCGGGCCTCCTTCTCGTCCTCGGTGGCGAGCGCGGCGACGCCGATCAGGGCGTACGGCTCGTCGAGGACATCGGACGCCCGGAAGGACTCGCGGTACAGGTCGAGCGCCGGGAGGGTGTTCTGCGCGGAGAAGTGGTGCGCGAACGCGAACGGCAGACCGAGCACGCCGGCCAGCCGGGCGCTGAACCCGGAGGAGCCGAGCAGCCAGATCGGCGGCCGGTGGGGCGACTGCACACCGCCGGGCGAGGTGGCCTGTACCGGCCCCGGCACGGCGTGGATCCTGCGGTACGGGTGCCCGTCGGGGAAGTCGTCGTCGAGGAACCGGGTCAGCTCGGCGAGCTGCTGCGGGAAGTCGTCGGCGCCTTCGTTGAGCCGGTCGGTACGGCGCAGGGCCGCCGCGGTGGCCCCGTCGGTGCCGGGCGCCCGGCCGAGCCCGAGGTCGACCCGCCCGGGCGCCATGGCCTCCAGCGTGCCGAACTGCTCGGCGATGACGAGCGGCGCGTGGTTGAGCAGCATGACGCCGCCCGAGCCGAGCCGGATGCGGTCGGTGTGGGCGGCGAGGTGGGCGAGGATCACCGCGGGCGAGGAAGAGGCGACACCGGGCATGGAGTGATGCTCGGCGACCCAGTACCGGTGGAACCCGCGCGCCTCGGCGAGCCGCACCAGCTCCACGCTGGTCGCCAAGGCGTCGGAGGCGGTCCGCCCGGCCCCCACGGTGACCAGGTCCAGCACGGAGAGGGGAACGGCGGCGGACCCCCGCGCCGTGCCCCGGATCTCGTCACCGGACTTCTCGGATACGGCCACGGTGGGTCCTCCTGCGTGTGCGGGTGCGCTGCCGCTGGGCTAACAGGAGGGGGTCTCCGGTTATTCCCTGCGGGTTGTTCCCTGCGGGGGGTGGGTGGGGCGGCTTGGGTGGGTCGGCTTGGCGGGTCGGGGTGTGCCGCGCCCCGGGCGGCCTGGGGTGTGGGTGCGCTGCCGGGCGGGGGTGATTTGCGGGGGGAGGTCCGGGGGCGGGCCTCCCCCCGTACGCCTTGGGGCGCAGCCTGATGGCGGGGTCGGGGGTGCGGAGCCCCATGGCAAGGTCGGGGGCGGCCCGGGGCCCGGAGCGAAGCTCCCGGTGCCGGGGCCCGGGGTCCGTGGTCCGGGGCCCGGGAGGCCGGGACGCCGGGGGTCCGGGGGTCCGGGGCTCCGGGGGTTCGGGCTCCGGGGGCGAAGCCCCGGCGGGGTCCGGGGCGGAGCCCCGTGACGGCACCTCCTGCTCAACCGAGGCCTCCGGGGTCCGGGGCGGAGCCCCGTGGCGGCACCTCCTGCCCGACCGAGACGGGTGGGTGGGTGGGAAACCCCCCGGGGTCCGGGACGCAGCCCCGCCGCGGCACCTCTGCCGTGGGTGGGTGGGAAACCCCCCGGGGTCCGGGGCGCAGCCCCGTGACGGCACCTCCTGCCCAAGCAAGACGGGTGGGTGGGTGGGTGGGAAACCCCCCGAGGTCCGGGGCAGAGCCCCGCCGCGGCACCTCCTGCCCGACCGAGGCAAACACCCCCGGGGTCCGGGGCGCAGCCCCGTGACGGCACCTCCCGTCCGACCGTCCCGCGAAACCGGCGGAGCCGCCGTCAGACCTGGACGATCGGCTCCCGCAGGAACAGGGACCCCAGCGCGGGAGCGTTGACCCGGCGGTCGGTCAGCCGCAGCCCCTCCCACACCGTGACCTGGTTCGCCGTGAGGACGGGCTTGCCCAGTTCCTTCTCCAGGGCCGGGACGTGCGCCGCCGTGTGCAGTGCCGTGTCCGGCAGGAGAACCGCCTGTGCGTCGGGGTGGTCCGCGGCCCGGGCCAGGGCCAGTACCTCCGCCTCACCCCACGTACCGACCTCCGCCGCCGTGACGATCCCCGAGCTGCGCACCCCGGTGACCTCCACACCGGCCGCCCGCAGGAAGCCGGCGAACAGCTCCGCCACGTCCTCCGGGTACGTCGCCCCCACGGCGACCGTGCGCGCGCCGATCTCCCGTACCGCGTTCACGAAGGCGAAGGAGGTCGAGGAGGCCGGCATCCCGGCCGCCCGGGCCAGCCCGCGCACCTGCTCGTGGGCGCCCTCCCAGCCGTACACGAAGCTGCCGCTGGTGCACGCCCACACCACCGACTCCACGCCGGCCAGCCGCAGCTCCTCCACGCCCGCCGTGAGACGCTCCGCCGCGCCCATCCGCCGCAGCGCGTCCACGCGGTGCGCGTCCTCGCCGATGTCCGTGTGGACGACGTCCACCCGGATGTCACTGCCCAGGAGCTGCTCGATGCGCGGATAGTCGTCCTCGGCCGAGTGACCCGGGTAGAGGAATCCGAGTGCGGTCATGTTCGCCCTTCCTGCTGTTCCTGCGGTCCGTCCGGCAGTACGGCGGGCCACGCGCGTGCCGAGTCGTCGGTCAGCGCCTGGTACGGCCCTACCGCGCGGGTACCCAGCCGGCGCAGTGCCGCCCACATCGTGACTTGGTTGGCCGAGATCACCGGGATGCGCAGTTCCGCCTCCAGCTGCGGGATCACGTCGTACGTCGGCAGGTTGGTGCAGGACAGGAACAGCGCCTGCGGTTCCCCGGCCGCGCCGGATGTGCCGACCGCCCGCCGGGCCATCTCCACCACGTCCCGGTACGGCACCTTCCAGATGTGCCGGGTCAGCCCCATGTACACGCACCCCGTCACCACGACCCCGGCCTGCGCGACGTACGCCCGCAGCGACCGCGTCACCGACTCCGTGTACGGCGTCACCAGCGCCACCCGCCGCACGCCCAGCTCGGCGAGCGCCTCCAGCAGCGCCCCGGACGTCGTCACGGACGGCACCGCGCCCGCCCCGGTCATCGCCTCGCACATGGCGCGCTCCCCGGCCATCCCGCCGACGAAACTGCCGGAGGTGCAGGCGTAGGCGACGACCTCGGGATGCACGGCGATCAGGGTGCGCACGGCGTCGGTGAGCGTCTCGTGCTCGCTGACCAGCCGGGCGAGATCCAGGCTGACCTCGACCGGCACATAGGGCGTGCGGGTCAGGTGCAGCGACACCTCGTCCGGCGTCCAGCGCCACAACTCCCGGTCGAGCGCGAAGTCGAAGGGCGCGACGACACCGACACCGCGCTGCGGGCGGGGGCCGCCCAGAAACATGGCCTCCAACAAGGGCACCGCCTCACGGTAGGAGACGACAGGGCAACGGATCGTGTGCGTGGCCCTGTTGACGACGGTAGGTTCCGGTGCGAGCGTGGTCAATCCGCGCATGTCAGACGCCAGATCATCGCCCGGTCCCCGGAGAAACGGCCCCTGCATGACCACCGCCCCGCCCACGCTCCTGGTCCTCGACGCCGACCCCCCGCCCCGCCTCGGCCGTCTCACCGGCCGGGCGCGGATCGTGCACACCGACGCCGACGGCCTCGCCGCGCGGCTGCCCGACGCGGACGTACTGCTGGTGTGGGACTTCACCTCCACCGCCGTACGCGACGCCTGGCCCGGCGAGGGGGCGCGGCCGCGCTGGGTGCACACGGCGAGCGCGGGCGTCGACCATCTGATGTGCCCGCAACTCGTGCAGTCGGACACCGTCGTGACCAACGCCCGCGGTGTCTTCGACCAGCCGATCGCCGAGTACGTCGCCGCGCTCGTCCTGGCGATGGCCAAGGATCTGCCGCGGACGGTGCGGTTGCAGCAGCAGCGGGAGTGGCGGCACCGGGAGTCGCGGCGGGTGGCCGGCACGCGCGCCTGCGTGGTCGGCTCCGGGCCGATCGGGCGGGCCGTCGTACGGCTGCTGAAGGCGCTCGGCATCACCACCGCGCTCGTCGGCCGCACCCCGCGCACCGGTGTGCACGGTCCCGACGAGCTGGACCGCCTCCTGTCCCGCGCCGACTGGGTGATCTGCGCGGCGCCGCTGACGGAGCAGACCCGGGGCATGTTCGACGCGCGCCGCTTCGGCGTGATGCAGCCGTCGGCGTGTTTCGTCAACGTCGGCCGCGGGCCGCTGGTGGACGAGGAGGCCCTCGCCGACGCGCTGGCCAAACGCTGGATCGCGGGGGCCGCGCTGGATGTCTTCGCGCATGAGCCGCTGCCCGCCGACAGCCCGCTGTGGCGGGTGCGGGACCTGATCGTCTCCCCGCACATGAGCGGCGACACGATCGGCTGGCGCGACGAACTGGGCGCGCAGTTCGTGGACCTGTACGAGCGCTGGGCGGCGGGCCGGCCGCTGCTCAACGTCGTCGACAAGCAGCGCGGATACGTCCCCGGCCACTGACGCACCTGCTCACCGACGCCTCTGGGAGGCTGTGCATGACGGAACTCACCGACCTGACCGCGACCGGGCTCGTGGAGGGCTACCGCAAGGGCGAGTTCGACCCCGTCGAGGTGACCCGCGCGGTGCTGGAGCGGGCTGAGCGGATCCAGCCGGAGGTGAACGCGTTCGTCCGTCTGCTGCCCGAGGAGGCCCTGGAGCAGGCGCGGGCGTCGGCCGGGCGGTGGCGGCGCGGGGAGCCGGCCGGGCTGCTGGACGGGGTGCCGGTGACCGTCAAGGACATACTGCTGTTGCGCGGCCACCCCACCCTGCGCGGCTCCCGCACGATCGATCCGGCGGGGAGGTGGCAGGAGGACGCTCCGTCGGTGGCCCGGCTGCGTGAGCACGGGGCGGTGTTCGCCGGCAAGACGACCACACCCGAGTTCGGCTGGAAGGGCGTGACCGACTCGCCGCTGTCCGGGATCACCCGCAACCCGCACGATCCGTCCCGTACGGCCGGTGGTTCCAGCGGTGGCAGCGCGGCCGCGGTGGCGCTCGGCGCGGGGCCGCTGTCGCTGGGCACGGACGGCGGGGGCAGTGTGCGCATCCCGGCGGCGTTCTGCGGGATCTTCGGGCTGAAGCCGACGTACGGGCGGGTGCCGCTGTACCCGGCGAGCGCCTTCGGCACGCTGGCGCACGTCGGCCCGATGACCCGCACCGCGGCGGACGCGGCGCTGATGCTGGACGTGATCGGCGCGCCGGACACCCGGGACTGGTCGTCGCTGGGCCCGGCCGGGCTGTCGTACACGGAGGTGCTCGGTGAGGGGGTGCGCGGGCTGCGGGTGGCGTACTCGCCGTCGCTGGGCGGGCAGGTCGCGGTGCGGCCGGCGGTCGCGTCGGCGGTGCGGCGCGCGGTGGAGCGGCTGGCGGGTCTCGGCGCGTACGTCGAGGAGACCGACCCGGATGAGGCCGACCCGGTGGACGCCTTCCACGCCCTGTGGTTCGCGGGCGCGGCCCGGGTGGTGCAGCAGCTGAGGCCGCGTCAGCGGGAGTTGCTGGACGCGGGACTGCGGGAGGTCTGCGCGGCCGGGGCCCGGCTTTCGGCACTGGAGTATCTGGCCGCGGTGGACGTGCGGACGGACCTGGGGCGGCGCATGGGCCGCTTCCACGAGTCGTACGACCTGCTGCTGACGCCCACGCTGCCGCTGACGGCGTTCGAGGCGGGTGCGGAGGTGCCGGGCGGGTCGGGGCTGAAGCGCTGGACGGGGTGGACGCCGTTCACCTATCCGTTCAACCTGACCCAGCAGCCCGCCGCGTCCGTCCCGGTGGGCGTGGACGCGGACGGGCTGCCGGTGGGGCTGCAGATCGTGGCCGCCCGGCACCGCGACGACCTGGTGCTGCGGGCGGCGCACGCCCTGTACGAGGCGGGCGCCGCGGGTCTCACAGCCGCCGGAAGCTGAGCGTCTCCCCCGCCGCGCCGGTGCGCCACAGGTCGTTGCACGCCTCGGCCATGGCGTCCAGGCCGTCCACGACCTGGCCCCAGACGATCCCGGGCACCCAGCCCACGTCGCCGTTCAGCAGCAGGTTGTTGCGTTCGTAGAACAGGGCCAGGTCGACGACGGTGGTGCCGGCACCCACCTCACGGTCGTAGCCGTAGGCGTTGGTGCCCAGTTCGGCGCCCGCGAAGGAGAAATAGCAGAGATCTCCGGGAATCGGGGTGACCGTCGGGTTTTCCAGGGGTGGTTCGGTCGCGGCGAAGGGTGGGAAAAGCGCGTAGATCTCGTTGCGGGCGTATTTGGCGTGGTAGACGTCGCCGGACAGCGGCAGCGCGTTCCACACCGCGGCGCAGGTGACGGGTGCGCGATCGTCCAGCAGCTGTGCGGTGCAGTGGATTTGGCGCTTGACCAGGGACACTTCGAGGTAGCGATCCGCCATGCAATCCATGGTGCATGCGGTGCGTTCAGTTGGGTAGCAGCGCCGCCATGGCTCCACCACACGGTCATGCAAGACATGGCGCACACACATCCGGACCCACTCGCCGGTCGCTGCTCGCGGGGGTGGCGGCGGTCGGCGCTCTGGGTGCCGCGGGCTGCTCGCGGGTGGCGACCGCGTCCACGAAGAAGGGCGGTGACCTGCTCGACCGGCTGCGCGCGCAGGGCGTGGTACGGCTCGGGATCGCCGGGGAGGTTCCCTTCGGATACATCGACAAGAGCGGTGAACTGACCGGTGAGGCACCGGAACTGGCCAGGGTGATCTTCAAGCGGCTCGGGGTCGACAAGGTGCAGCCCGTGCCGACCGAGTTCGGCTCGCTCATACCCGGGCTGAATTCCCAGCAGTTCGATGTCGTGGCCGCCGGCATGTACGTCAATCCCGAGCGCTGCGCGCAGGTGATCTTCGCCGATCCCGACTATCAGATGCTCGATTCCTTCATCGTCCGCAAGGGAAATCCCAAGGGTCTTCACACCTACCGGGACATCGTCGCGAAGAAGGCGAAGTTCGCGACCGGCACCGGTTATGCGGAGATCCAGTACGCGGTGGAGGCGGGCTACAAGGAGAGCGACATCCTCATCGTCCCGGACCAGGTCGCCGGGCTGAACGCGGTGGAGGCGGGCCGTGTGGACGTGTTCGCGGGAACGGCTGTGACCGTCCGTGACGTGGTGAAGAAGTCGGCCAGGGCGGAGGCGACCAAGCCGTTCGCGCCGCTGGTGAAGGGCACACCGCACATCGACGGCGGCGCGTTCGCGTTCCGGCCGACCGAGACCGGGCTGCGCGACGCCTTCAACACCGAACTGCACAAGCTGAAGAAGAGCGGCGAACTGCTCCGCATCCTGCGGCCGTTCGGTTTCACGCGCTCCGAGATGACCGATCTGACCGCGAAGGAGCTGTGCGGCGGATGACCTCGGGACTGTGGGAACTCGTACTCAAGGGCGTGTGGGTCACGCTCCAACTGCTGGTGTGCAGCGCGCTGCTGGGCGCGGCGGTGGCGTTCGTCGTCGGTGTCGCGCGCACCCACCGGCTGTGGATCGTCCGCTTCCTCGCGGGCTTCTACACGGAGGTCTTCCGTGGCACCTCCGCGCTGGTGATGATCTTCTGGGTGTTCTTCGTGCTGCCGCCGGCCTTCGGCTGGCAGCTGGTGCCGCTGTGGGCGGGCACGCTGGCGCTCGGTCTGACCTATGGCGCGTACGGCGCGGAGATCGTGCGCGGGGCGCTGAAGGCCGTCGATCCGGCGCAGCGGGAGGGCGGTATCGCGCTCGGCTTCACGCCGGGACAGCGGATGCGCAAGATCCTGCTGCCGCAGGCGGTTCCGGAGATGATCCCGCCGTTCAGCAATCTGCTGATCGAGCTACTCAAGGGCACGGCGCTGGTGTCGGTGATGGGCATGGGCGACCTGGCGTTCAGCGGCAATCTGGTCCGCCTGGCGTTGCAGGAGAGCGCGGAGATCTACACGTATGTGCTGCTGATCTACTTCGTGATCGCGTTCCTGCTCACCCGCGGGATGCGGGGGCTGGAGAAGCGGCTGAAGGCCGGGGTCGGCCGGGCGCCGGAGAAGAAGGCGGACCCGGTACGGGTGCCTGAGGGAGCTGGTGTCTCGTGACCTGGGACTGGAGTGCCGTCAGCGGTTTCATGCCGCACTTCTGGGACGGCCTGCTGGTGACCTTGCAGGCGCTGGTGCTCGGCTCGCTGATCTCGTTCGTGCTGGGCCTGGTGTGGGCGCTGCTGATGCGCACGCCGACGCGTTGGGTGCGCTGGCCGGTCGGAGTGGTCACGGAGTTCGTCCGGGACACCCCGCTGCTGGTGCAGCTGTTCTTCCTCTTCTATGTGCTGCCCGAGTGGGGTGTGACGATGTCGGCCCTGGCCACCGGCGTCGTCGCGATCGGCCTGCACTACTCGACGTACACCATGCAGGTCTACCGGGCCGGCATCGAGGCGGTGCCGCCCGGGCAGTGGGAGGCGGCGACCGCGCTGAGCCTGCCGGTGCACCGCACCTGGACGGTGGTGATCCTGCCGCAGGCGGTGCGCCGGGTGGTGCCCGCGCTCGGCAACTACGTGATCGCCATGCTCAAGGACACGCCGATGCTGATGGTGATCACCGTGCTGGAGATGCTCGGGCAGGCGCGGCTGTACTCGCAGCAGCACTTCCAGTTCACCGAGCCGCTCACGGTGATCGGCGCCGCCTTCATCGTCATCTCCTATCTGGCCTCCCTTCTCCTTCGCACCCTGGAGCGACGCCTTGTCCGTTGACACCAGCAAGCAGCCGACCGCAACGCCCGCCGATGTCGCTCCGCTGGTGCGCCTGGAGCAGGTCACCAAGCGGTTCGGGGACAACACCGTCCTGGACCATCTGGACTTCTCCGTGGAGGCCGGCAAGCACGTCACGCTGATCGGGCCGTCCGGCTCCGGCAAGACGACGATCCTCCGACTGCTGATGACGCTCACCAAGCCCGACGAGGGCACGATCACCGTCGACGGGGACCGGCTGTTCCCGGCGAGTGAGCGGCAGTGCCGGGAGGCGCGCAAGAAGATCGGCATGGTCTTCCAGCAGTTCAACCTGTTCCCGAACATGAGCGTCCTCCGGAACATCACGGAGGCGCCGGTCACCGTGCTCGGCCTGTCGAAGGACGAGGCGGAGGAGCGGGCCCGGGAGCTGCTGGACCTGGTGGGCCTGGCCGACAAGTGCGACGCGCGCCCGACCCGGCTGTCCGGCGGGCAGCAGCAGCGGGTGGCGATCGCGCGGGCCCTGGCGATGCGGCCGAAGGTGCTGCTGCTGGACGAGGTGACGTCGGCGCTGGACCCGGAGCTGGTGGCCGGGGTGCTGGATCTGCTGCGGGACATCGCGCGCAGCACGGACATCACGATGCTGTGCGTGACCCACGAGATGAACTTCGCGCGGGACATCTCGGACCAGGTGCTGATGTTCGACGCGGGCCGGATCGTGGAGGCGGGGCCACCGGAGAAGATCTTCAACGACCCCGAGCAGGAGCGCACGCGGGAATTCCTGAGCGCCGTGCTGTGACTGCGCGCCGTGTGCGCGCCAACACCCCAGGTCTCCCCCCCTGGGTCATGACTCGGACATATGCCAGCGGGCCGATGGCGCAGTTGAGAGCGGTGCGATCTCGCCAACACCCCCTCCACGCAGGACGCTTGCCCGTTATGGTGGAGGGGGTCCGGGTTTCGGATCACGGCCTGAAAGCGACCGCAGGGGGAGACACCGTGGCGCTGATGAACGAGCCGACCGCGCCGTACCACGCGGCACAGGACGCCCTGCGCGTGCTGGAGACCGTGGCCCGGCACACCGCCGGCGTCACCGACGCCCGGATAGCCCGCCTCACCGGCCTCACCACCGAGCGACTGACCCCGCTGCTGCGGATGCTGCGCCGCGAGGGATACGTCGAGCAGATCACCGGCGGTGCGTACACGGCCGGTGACGCGCTCGCCCGGCTGGGCTCCGCCCAGGGGCGGGAGGAGGCGCTGCGGGCCCACCTCCAGCGCACCCTGGACCGGCTGCGCGACTCGGTGCGGGCCGCCGTCTACATCAGCCGCTACGTGGACGGCGAGGTGCGGATCACCCAGTACGCCGCCGGGCCGGGCGCTCCCCCGGTCAACGAGTGGGTGGACTTCCGGGAGTCCGCGCACGCCCACGCGGTCGGCAAGAGCCTGCTGACGCAGCTCGACCACAACGGCCGCCGCGACCATCTCTCCCGGCACAAGATGGCCCGCCTCACCTCGCGCACGATCACCAGCGACAAGCTGCTGCTCTCCCGCCTGGAGGCGCAGCCGCCGACGGTGCCGGTCCTCGACCTGCAGGAGTACGCGGTCGGCACGGTCTGCGCGGCCGTGCCGATCACCGCGGGCGCCTCGGTGGGATGTCTGGCGCTGTCGATGCCGGTGGAACACGCCCACCGCCTGCGCACGGCGGCGGACGCCCTGAGCCGGAGCGCCGCCCCGTTGCTCCTGTCGCTGACGATCTAGGCCTGCGGGGCCGTGCGGGGTGGTCATGAGCACCCCGGAGAACCAGGTACTATTTTCTTCGTCGCCGCCCGCGGGGCCAGGAAAACGCCTGGTGAAGCGGTCGGTGGGAGTCATGCGCCGCTAGCTCAGTTGGTTAGAGCAGCTGACTCTTAATCAGCGGGTCCGGGGTTCGAGTCCCTGGCGGCGCACAGAAGAAGGGCCCTCGCGAAAGCGGGGGCCCTTCGGCGTTGGGTCAGCCGGCGGACATCAGAACGTGACGTCCGAGCAGGCGTAGAACGCGTTGCCCGTGTCCGCGACGGTCCAGACCGCGAGGATCACGTGGTGGCCGCTGAGGCCGGACGGCAGGGTGCCGCTGTGGGAGAGGGTGGACGGCGGGCGCTGACCGCCGTAGGGGACGGTGAGGAACGGGGTGAGGTTGAGGTCGGCGCGGGTCAGGTTGTGGTCCTGGTTCCAGCCCGGCTTGGTGACGTAGTACTTGAAGTCGGTCGTGGCGTGCATCGCGGTGAACTGCCACCGGAAGGTGTAGCTCTGACCGCCCGTCACCCTGGTGGTGGGCCAGGCGCCGCCCGACGGGGTGCGCGGGCTGTCCAGCTGGGCGAAGCGGGTGTTGCCGCCCGAGCACAGCCGGCCGTCGGCCGGTCCGGCGGCGGGGAAGCCCTTGGGGCCCTCCACGCTCTGCGGCTCCCACTGGATGTCGCCGCAGTTCGTGACGGTGCCGAGCTGGCAGACCTTCTGCCGACTGACGGGCAGATCGGTGTAGCCGTGGCTGCTGGCCCCGCCGGAGGAGAGCGCGATCGCTCCGGTCGTGGCCAGCCCCACCACGGCGGCGTAGAGCTTGGTCCTTGTGCGCATGCTGCCGCTCCTGGGATGTGGGGAGTTCAGTGAGCCGTGCAGGTAGGTCTAGACCAAGTTCGAGGTTATTGCCGACCGTTGAGCATGTCCATACCAATCGCACGCCCGGAACGGCCCGGCCCACGGCGTGCGTCTACCCCTCCCCGTGCCCCGCGCAGAACGCCACCGTGAGGTCCTTCACCAGCGCCTTGCGCTCGTAGTCGTCCAGCGCCACCAGGCCGCGCACGGTCAGCCGGGTCACCGTGTCCTCCACCGAGTCCACGACCGAACCGATCACGCTCGCCCGGTGCTCGGCCTCCAGCACGGCGATCCGCCGGCGCTGCATCACGGCGGCCACCTCCGGGGCGTACTCCACCCGCAGCGGCCGTACCGAGAACACCTCCAGACCCACCGGCGCCACGTCCGCCGCGACCGAGCGGGTCAGCGCGTCCCCGCTCGTCTCCGCCGGGGCGCGGCCGGCGCCGGGCACCTCCACCGGCACCCGGGTGAGCGCCGCCTCGACGCACTCGCGCAGAAACGTCTCGTGGTCCTCCACGCCGAGCGCCGCCCGCGCGGTGTCCCGCACCCGCCACACCACCAGCGTGACCACCCGCAGCGCCACCCCGCTGGCGTCGGCCGCCGGCATCGGCTCGCTGCGCCAGTGCCGCAGCCGCACGTCCACACCGCGGCGCAGCAGCAGCGGGTTGACCCACAGCAGGCCGGCGCGCCGGACCGTGCCCCGGTAGCGGCCGAACAGGCCGAGCACCCAGGCCCGTCCGGTGCGCCCGCGCGCCAGCCCGCCGAAGCCGAACAGGGCGAGCGCGCCCGCCCCCGCGTACAGCGCCCACTGCGCCGGCCCGAGCCCGGCGTCCGGCGTCGCCGGCAGGGGCAGCGCCCGGACGGCGAGCCGCGGTACCAGCCCGGCCCACCAGGAGGCGGCCGCACACCCGGCCAGCCCGCACATCCCGGCGAGCACCCCCACGGCGCCGGGCAGCACCCGCGCCCGCCGCTCCACCAGCTCCGGGTCGACCTCCGGCACGGCGGGACGCGGCACCTTCGGGGCCGGCCGGCGGACGCGCGGCTGCTCGCCGGTGCCCTGGCGGCGCGCCACGACGGTGGGGTGCGCCGGCACCGGCTGCGGGTCGGGATCGTCGCGGAAGAGAAGGTGGACAGGGATCTCGGTGGTGGCCTCGTTCTGGATCAGCCGGGGCGGGCGGGACGCGGCGGCGTCCGCACTCCCCTCCGACTCGGGCGTCGTGGCCGTACTCAATGCGTGCCTCCAACCACTGCGGATGGGTGATGTCACCGGAAGAGCCGTCGCCAGGTCTCCGGGCCGGGGTAGCCGTCGGCGGCCGGGCCCCGCCAGCCCTGGGCGAGCTGGAAGGCCTCGACGGCCCTGCGGTCCGCCTCGCTCCAGCGCGGACCGGGGCCGCTCGTGTAGAACCTGCCGAAGCCCTTCTTCACCAGCTGCCGGCCGAGCTCGGTGACATGGGCGTTGTTCGCGCCCGGGCGCAAGGCGCCGGGGCCGGGGAAGGGCGGGAGGGCGGCGGGCGGGGCGGGCTTGCCCGGCGGGGCAGGCGTCGCCGGTGGTGTCGGCTTCGCCGGTCCCTGGGTTCCCGCGGGTGGGATGTCCTTGCCCGTGCCGGAGAGCAGCAGCGCCCAGGTCTTCGGGCCCGGCAGGCCATCGGCTCCTGTGCCGGCCCAGCCCTGCGCCTGCTGGAAGGCCTGGGTGGCCCGGCGGTCGGCGTCCGTCCACGCGGGCCCGGGGCCGGAGGTGTAGAAGCGGGCGCCGCCGCGCTTGACGAGCCACTGGCCGAGCCGGGTGACGTGGGCGTTGTTCGCGCCGGGTCCGAAGGAGCCCGCGCCGGGGAACGCGGCGGCGTCCTTCTGGGTGCCCCCGCTGCCCGCCGGAGCGCCGGCCGCGCCGTCGGTGACACCCTTGTAGCGGTACGGCAGATAGGAGGAGGCGTTGCTCCAGTACGGGTAGGGGGTGGCCTGGCGGCGGGTGGTGGGGCGGGTCTGCTCGTAGGCGATGTAGTAGGTGTGCGTGTAGTCCGTCCAGCCGCCGAAGATCACCACATGGGACCCCTTCTCGGGGTCGGCGGTGTTGTGGAACAGCAGGATGTCGCCGGGCTGGAGCTCCTCCTTGGTGATCCGGTCGGCGAACTGGCCGAGGCTGCCGGTCCACTCGTTGCCGGGCAGGTGCCAGGCCATGGACACGAAGCCCGAGCAGTCCTGCCGGTACCCGTCCGACCAGTAGGCGTACATGCTGTAGGGCACCTGGGCCGCCACCCACACCTTGGCGCGGTTGATGATCTCCGTACGGCTGATCGGCGGCAGCTTCACCGGGGCGCCGGGCGTCGCCGGAGCGCCGGCCGGGCCGTGCAGCGGGGCCTTGCCGCCCTGCGGGGTCTGCGGCTCGTCACCTGCGGGAACGCCGGGCCGGGCGGGGGTGTGCGGGGTGGCGAGGGCCGGTGCGGCGCCGCTCGCGGCGAGCGCGGTGGAGGCGGCGGCCGCGACGATCACCGCACGGTGTGCGGCGGGGCCAGGGGTCGGGGAGGACGGCGGGGCGGGCCGGTGCAGCCGGGCGCAGCCGGGGCAGCCGCAGTCGCTCGCGGGATCGATTTCCTCGAATACCGGACTGTTCATGCGATCCGCCTCACACTCCGGTCCGTTTTGTCCAGGCCTGTACACGCTGATCAGTTTCCCAACCGTCTTACGGAAGCGCATGGTGACGGTCCGAATGATGTACGACTTTCCCATTTCATGACATAACGGCCACGACGCGCGCGGTCAGAGGCACCCCCGCGTGTCCTGTAGAGTTGTCGACGTCAGCAGGCGCCGCTAGCTCAGTTGGTTAGAGCAGCTGACTCTTAATCAGCGGGTCCGGGGTTCGAGTCCCTGGCGGCGCACCGACGGCAAGGCCCCTCGCTTCGGCGAGGGGCCTTGTTTCGTTCCGTGCTCCTACGCGCGTTTCGCACCTTGCGATCATGCTGAGCCCCGGAGAACCCTGGACGGACAACGGGGCGCGCATACACGGCACTTGCGAAGCCGTCGGCCGGTAGCCCGCGACCTGCCGGGCGGACCGTCGGCGAGCTGTTACAGCGGGGTGCCCGTCAGATAGGCGGACACGATCACGTTGGCCGTGTAGCTGCGGCTCGCCCGGTCGAAGGTGCCGCCGCAGGTGATCAGCCGCAGCTCCGCGCGCCCCGGCTGGCGGGGGCCGTAGGCGCGGTGGGCGTCGAAGTGGTCGCGGGGCAGGACCTCGACGTCGTCGACGGTGAACTCGGCGACGTGGCCGTCGGCGCGCACGACGCGGACCGTGCGGCCCGGCTTGAGCGTGCTGAGCTTGTAGAAGACGGCCGGTTTCGTCTCGGTGTCGACGTGCCCGACCATCAGCGCGGTCCCGGCCGCGCCGGGCGCCGCCCCGCCCGCGTACCAGCCGACCACCGCGGCCTGATTGAACGGCGGCGGGTCGATGGCGCCCGCGGCGTCCAGGCCGCGCCCCACGACCGGCGCCTGCACGCCCAGGTCGGGGATGTCGATGCGCTGCGGCGCGGCCCCCTTGAGCGGCCGGGCGGCCGGGGGCAGCTCGGCCAGCGGCGGGCGGCCGGCGGCGGCCATGTCACCGGTGGTCGGCGCGGACATGCCCTGCCGTACGTCGGTGACCTTCATCCCCCACAGCCAGAGCCCCAGCAGCAGGACCGCCCAGGCCACGCCCATGACCAGGCGCGCGGTGCCGGAGGAGCGTGCGGTGTCCGCCATGGTCAGTGGGTCCTGCGGCTCCGGCGGGCGACGCCGCGCACGCCCACGGCGGCCGCGGCGACGCCGGCCAGCACCAGGCCCATGACGGCGTGCGCGATGCCGGGTCCGTCGGCGTGGGCGTCGGCCGCGGTGAGGCGTGCGGTGCTCTCGGCGGTGAGCCGTGCGGTGCCGCCGCCGCCCGCGTGGACGGGGGCGATCGGGGAGGCGGGGGCGGACGCCGGCGGTTCGTGCGAGGGAGGGGCCGTGTGCCCGCCGCGCGCGACGACGGTGACCTTGCCCTTGACCGTGCGGTCGGCGCAGGTGACCTTCACGTCGTACGCGCCGGGCGTCACGGAGGAGCGGATCTTGGTCTCACCGGCGAGGGTGCCGCCGGCGCCGGCCAGGTGGGCGTCGGCGACGAAGGCGGCGGAGACGGCGGTGCCGGTGCCGGTGCCGCCGGCGCAGCCGTGCACGGTCAGCGACACGTCGGCGCCGGGTGCGGGTGAGGAAGGGGACACCGAGACTGCGCCCCCGTCCGCCGCGTACGCCGTCGGGGTGAGCGCGGCGAGCACCGCGGCGCCCGCACAGACAGTGACCTTCAGTGAGCCCATCGTGTACCTCCAGTTATCTGGAGGCTCCCCGCCCGGCGCCCTCCCCGCATCCGCAGAGGCGCCGATATTGCTCCGAACGGGTGATGTTCACGCCGACCTGGGTTGGACGGGGCCACCCAGGCCGGCGACGGCCCGGGTCAGACGAGGTCGACCAGGTCCGCGATGGAGTCCACGACGTGCGAGGGCCGGTAGGGGAAGTTCTCCACCTGGCCGGTCGTGGTCAGGCCGGTGAGCACCAGGAAGGTCTGCATCCCGGCCTCCATGCCGGCCAGCACGTCGGTGTCCATCCGGTCACCGATCATCGCGCTGGTCTCGGAGTGCGCGCCGATGGCGTTCAGGCCGGTGCGCATCATCAGCGGGTTCGGCTTGCCGGCGAAGTACGGCTGCTTGCCGGTCGCCTTGGTGATCAGCGCGGCCACCGCGCCGGTCGCCGGGAGCGGGCCCTCTGTGGAGGGGCCGGTCTCGTCGGGGTTGGTGCAGATGAACCGGGCCCCGTCGTTGATGAGCCGCACGGCCTTGGTCATGGCCTCGAAGGAGTAGGTGCGGGTCTCGCCGAGGACGACGTAGTCGGGCTCGTGGTCGGTGAGGATGTAGCCGATGTCGTGCAGCGCGGTGGTCAGTCCGGCCTCACCGATCACGTACGCCGAACCGCCGGGGCGCTGGTCGTCCAGGAACTTCGCGGTGGCCAGCGCCGAGGTCCAGATGTTCTCGATGGGAACGTCCAGGCCCATGCGGGTCAGGCGGGCGTGCAGGTCACGCGGGGTGTACATGGAATTGTTGGTCAGCACCAGAAACGGTTTGCCGGACTCGCGCAGCTTCTTCAGGAAGGCGTCGGCGCCGGGAATCGGCACTCCCTCGTGGATCAGGACGCCGTCCATGTCGGTGAGCCACGATTCGATGGGCTTGCGGTCTGCCATGTGCTGCGTCTCCTGGCGTACGTACGGTCCTACACGGGCTGGGCGCCGGAACCACGGCGTACCGACGCCCCCAGCCTAATCAGCAGTCGCTGATCTCGACCCCGCCGAGGACGCTGATCTCGGCTGCGGGGCGGTGTGCGCGGTCAGCTGCCGGTCGCGGACCTCCATCTGTCGACGGGGGCCTGGTCGTCGAGGCAGTCCACGCCAGGATCGTCGCCCGACGCGACGGCCCGGCCCGGCGGCGCCCGTGTCTCCCGTCAGCGGCGTCTGCGCAGCACCAGCAGTGCGGCGCCGCCGAGCAGCAGGGCGACGGCGGCGGCGAGCGCGCCGTCGGCGATGCCGGTACGGGCGAGTTCGTCGGTGGCGAGCGCGCCGGTGGGGGCGGGGGTGGGGTCGGGGGTGGGTCTGGCGGTGGCGGGGGTGCGGGCGGGGCCGGGGGGTGTGGCGCCGGGGTCGGTGGCGGGGTCCTGCTGGGGCGCGGGCCCGGACGGGCTGCGTACGGCGAATCGGTAGTCGTTGGACTGGCCCACCCAGTCGCCGTCGTCGTCGTGCCTGCGGACGACCGCGGCCTCGGCGGTGACCTCGTTGGGTACGGCGTCGGCGGTGAACGCGAGCCGCACGCGCACGGTGAGGGTGCGGCGCGGCCCGACACTGAACCCCCCGAAACCGTCCGTCTCCCCGAACGCGCCGACCAGCTCGTCCTCGTCGGTCGTCTCGAACCGGACGGAGCGGGTGCGGGCGCCGTCGTCGAACTCCAGCCGCGGCTGGGCCGCCGTCAGCGCACGCCGCTCGTCGACCAGGACGACGACGGGGTGAACGGCGGTGCAGGTGCCGTGGGTGGTGTTGGTCAGGTCCAGATACCAGACGCCGTATCCGCCTCCGGCGTCGTACGCCGCGGGGCCACCGCGGATACGGGCCCGGAGGGGGAAGTCGGAGGAGCCGGTGTCGGCGGCGCAGGCGGGGTCGGGGGCGAGGGCGGCATACGCGGGGGCGGCATACGCCGGGACGACCGGTGCGGGGGCGGCATTCGCCGGGTGGGCTGGGGCGGGGCCCGTGTGCGCGGGGGCCGTGAGGACATGTGCGGCGGGCGCCGCGAGGGCCGGTAACGGCAGCAGGGGCAGCAGCGTGGCGGCTGCCGCCGCGGGGACAGGGGCGAGCGGGAACAGTCGCATGATCACATGAGTGTGGCGGGTGGGGCGGGGCTGCGGCGGAGGCGTACCGAGCAGGCCCCTCGAACGGCGGAGGGAAGTCATCCGACCGTGGCACGAGCACCGCCCGCCCGGACGCGCGCCCCGCCTGCTACGCGTCCCGCCGCCCGAACACCGGCCCCAGGACCAGTTGCCCCGCGCCCGAGGCGACCCCCCACTCCCCACCCCCGGCGATCCGCACGGGCACCGCAGCGCCGGGCGTGCCCTCACGGACCGCCCGCTCCTGGAGGACCGCCGCCACCCCGCGTACGAAGGTCTCCGGCGCCCGCGCGACGACCCGCCCCCCGAGCAGCACCCCGTCGATGTCCAGCAGCCCCACGAGATTGGCCGCCCCGGCACCCAGCACCCGCGCGGCCTCCGCCGTGTCCCCGCGTCGTACCGCCCCCAGGCACAGCACCTCGATGCAGCCGCGGTCGCCGCACCCGCACACCGGACCGTCCAGCTGGATCACCTGGTGGCCGAACTCCCCCGCCCCGGTCCGCGCCCCCCGGTGCACGATCCCGCCGACGACCAGCCCGGCGCCCAGTCCCGTGCCGAGATGGAGGTAGGCGAAGGAGCCGCCCTCCCCGGCGACGGCGAGGCCGAGCGCGGCGGCGTTGGAGTCCTTGTCGACGACGACCGGCAGGCCGAGGCGCCCGGCGAGGGCGTCCCGCAGCGGGAAGCCGTCCCACTCGGGGAAACCGGTCACCCGGTGCAGCACGCCCCGCACATGGTCGAGCGGTCCGGGCAGGGCGACGCCCACGCCCAGCACCGACCCGGCCGGCACCGAGTCGGCGAGCGGCCGCACCGCCCGCTCCACGCCGCCCAGCACCGCCGCGGCCCCCGCCCCGAGGTCGAGCGGCGCCCGCTCCCGCCCGACGACCGCGCCGGTGAGGTCGACCAGCACGGTCCGCAGCTCGTCGCGGTCCAGATGCACCCCGACGGCGTGTCCGGCGTCGGGCACCAGCCGCAGCACCGTGCGCGGTTTGCCGCCGGTGGAGGCCCGGCGCCCGGCCTCGGCGGCCAGCCCCTGCTCCCGCAGCCGTGCGGTGATCTTGCTGACGGCCTGCGGGGTCAGCCCCGTGCGCTCGGCGAGTTCGAGCCGGCTGATGCCCTCGGCGCCGGCCGTGCGCAGCAGCTCGAGCACGAGCGCGGTGTTGTGGCTGCGCAGCCCCAGCAGATTGAAGCCGCCCCTGCTCGCGCCGCCGTCGTCTTTGATCCCGCCGTTCGTACCGCTCACAGCCCCCATTGTCCCTGCCGCTTGCACTTTGGCAACAGCGTTGCGAAAGTGGGTGGCATGACAGGTACGACAGGCACCCCCCTCCGCGTGGGCCTCATCGGCTACGGCCTCGCGGGCTCCGTCTTCCACGCCCCGCTGATCGCCACCACCGACGGCCTGATCCTCGAAACGGTCGTCACCTCCCAGCCCGAGCGGCAGGAGCAGGCACGCACCGAGCACCCCGGCGTGAGGACCGTGGCCGGCGCCGACGAGCTGCTGGAGCGGGCCGGCGACCTCGACCTGGTCGTCATCGCCTCCCCGAACAAGACCCACGTCCCGCTGGCCACCGCCGCCCTCGAGGCGGGGCTGCCGGTCGTCGTGGACAAGCCGATCGCCGGGACCGCCGCCGAGGCCCGCGAGCTGGCGGCGCTCGCCGAGGAGCGCGGGCTGCTGCTGTCGGTCTTCCAGAACCGCCGCTGGGACAACGACTTCCTCACCCTGCGCAAGCTGCTCGACGAGGGCGCGCTGGGCGACGTATGGCGCTTCGAGTCGCGCTTCGAACGCTGGCGGCCCAAGCCCAAGGGCGGCTGGCGGGAGTCCGGCGACCCGGCGGAGATCGGAGGCCTGCTGTACGACCTCGGCAGCCACGTCGTCGACCAGGCGCTGGTGCTCTTCGGCCCCGTCACCCAGGTGTACGCCGAGTCGGTGGTCCGGCGCGCGGGCGCGCAGGCCGACGACGACACGTTCCTGGCGCTGACCCACGCGAACGGGGTTCGCTCCCACCTGTACGTCTCCTCCACCACCGCCCAGCTCGGCCCGCGCTTGCGTGTGCTCGGCTCGCAGGCCGGCTACGTCAAGTACGGCCTGGACCCGCAGGAGGCGGCGCTGCGCGAGGGCCTGCGCCCGGGCCCCGGCTGGGGTGCGGAGCCGGAGGAGCTGTGGGGCCGCGTCGGCGCCGGGGAGTCCCCGCTGACCGGCGGCGGCCGCGCCGAACCCACCCTGCCCGGCGACTACCCGGCCTACTACGCGGCCGTGGCGAAGGCCCTCACGGGCACCGGCCCCAACCCGGTGACCGCGCTGGAGGCGGCCGACGCGCTCGAGGTACTGGAAGCGGCCCGCCGGTCGGCCCGCGACGGAGTGGCGGTGACCCTGCGATGAGCGGACCGACCCCGAAGTTCACCCCCGAGCTGACCCCGAGCATCGAGGAACTGGAGGCCCAGGAACGCCGCCTGGTCTTCCGGCAGTTCACGCACGACGACGCGTGGGCGCTCGGCTCGCTGCTGGTCGAGCTGGCCCGTGAGCGGCAGGCCCCGGTCGCCATCGACATCCACCGGGCCGGCCAGCAGCTCTTCCACGCCGCCCTGCCCGGTTCCACGCCGGACAACGACTCCTGGATCGCCCGCAAGCGCCGGGTCGTCGAACGCTACGGCAGCGCCTCCTACCTGGTCGGCGCCCGCTTCCGCGCCAAGGGCACCACCTTCGAGGAGTCCTCCCGCCTCGACCCGGACGTGTACGCGGCCCACGGCGGCTCCTTCCCGATCACCGTGGAGGGCGTCGGCGTGATCGGCGCGGTCACCGTCTCCGGGCTGCCCCAGCTGCAGGACCACCGGTTCGTGGTGGAGGCTCTGGAGGAGTTCCTGAAGATCTGAGGAGTTCCTGAAGATCTGACGTGCGCCGGGATTAACCCGGGGGACCCTCCGGTTGGGACTGGCCGTAGACGTGATGATCACGGACCCGTCCGGAGGGACCCATGAGCACGGTGCAGGACACGATCGGCCGGTACGGCATCTGGAGCGTGGGCCTGCGCTCCGAGGACCCGGCCCGGCAACGCGAACGGGCCGACGCGGCAGCCGAGTTGGAGTCGCTCGGCTTCGGTGCCCTCTGGCTCGGCGGCAGCAGCGCCGTCCACCACGCCGAGCCCCTGCTGGCGGCGACCGGGCGCATCACCGTCGGCACCAGCATCCAGAGCATCTGGCAGCACACGGCCGCCGACACCGCGGCCCGCTTCGCCGACCTGGAGCGGGCCCACCCCGGCCGCTTCCTGCTGGGCCTGGGCGTCAGCCACGCGAAGCTGGCCTCGCAGTACCGCCGCCCGCTCGCGGCGCTGGCCTCCTACCTCGACGAACTCGACGCGGCCGGCGTCCCCGCCGAGCGCCGCGTCCTCGCCGCGCTCGGTCCGAAGAACCTCCAGCTGTCCCGGGACCGCGCGGCGGGCGCGATCCCGTACCTGGTCACGCCCGAGCACACCGCCGAGGCCCGCGAAACCCTGGGCGACGCCGCGCTGCTGGCCCCGGAACTGAAGGTCGTCCTGGAGACCGACCCGTCCCGCGCCCGCGAACTGGCCCGCGCCGCCCTCTCCGTCTACCTGGGCCTGCCCAACTACACGAACACCTTCCTCCGCCTCGGCTTCACCGAGGCCGACCTCGCCGGCGGCGGCAGCGACCGCCTCATCGACGCGGTGTTCGCCTGGGGCACGGAGGACCGGATCCGCGAGCGCATCGACACCTACGTCAAGGCGGGCGCCGACCACATGGCACTTCAGCTGGTGACCGACGGCCCGAGGGAAGACCTCCCGAGGGAGGAATGGAGGAGGCTGGCTTCTCTGCTCCGGTGAGGTGGCCGCCCTGAAGGGGCGCGGGGAACTGCGCGACCAGCCACACACCACCCGCACCCGGCAGACAAGCGTGGTTCCCCGGCCCTCAGCGGAGCGCTCAGGCGTCCTTCAGCTCCTGCCGCTGCCGTCCCAGCCCCGAAACCTCCAGCTCCACCACATCCCCGGAACGAAGGTACGGCTTCGGCTCGGGCTGCCCCATCGCAACCCCCGCAGGGGTCCCCGTGTTGATGACGTCCCCGGGGTACAGCGTCATGAACTGGCTGACGTAGCGCACGACCTCGCCCACCGGGAAGATCTGGTCGGCCGTGGTCCCGTCCTGCTTAAGTTCGCCGTTGACCCACAGCTTGAGGGACAGCGCCTGCGGGTCGGGCACCTCGTCCGCGGTCACCAGCCACGGCCCGAGCGGGTTGAACGTCTCGCAGTTCTTGCCCTTGTCCCAGGTCCCGCCCCGCTCGATCTGGAACTCCCGCTCGGACACGTCGTGCGCGACGGCGTACCCGGCGACGTGCGCGAGCCCTTCCTCCGCCGAGCCGAGGTAGCGGGCGGTACGGCCGATGACGACCGCCAGCTCGACCTCCCAGTCGGTCTTGACCGAGCCCCTGGGTACGAGCACCGTGTCGTTCGGGCCGACGACCGTGTCGGCGGCCTTGAAGAAGATCACCGGTTCGGCGGGCGGCTCGGCACCGACCTCGCGGGCGTGGTCGTAATAGTTCAGCCCGATGCACACGACCTTGCCGATGCGCCCCAGCGGCGGACCGATGCGCAGCCCCGTCGCGTCCACCGCGGGCAGCTCACCGGCCTCGGCCGCGGCGCGGATACGGCCGAGGGCCGCGTCGTCGGCGAGCAGCGCGCCGTCGATGTCCTCGACGAGGCCCGACAGATCCCGCAGGGTCCCGTCGGCGTCGAGCAGCGCCGGGCGCTCGGCCCCGGCCGTACCGACTCGCAGCAGCTTCATGGTCGTCACCATCTTCCTCGATCGCGGGCGCCCGGCCGATGGTGCCGCCGGGTGCGGCCGTGGCGCGACAGCCATCGGAGGACTGGTCGATCCTCCAAGAGGGGGGTCCACTCCGCAAGACCCGGTTCACGTACTGGACCGTAGGGCGAGCCGGGCGGGAGCGGTTCGTGCGCCGGACGGGAGCGGCTCAGCGGTAGAGCACCGCCCGTTCCACCGCGCTCCACGCCGTGCTGGTCACGACGTACAGCGCGGCGGCCAGCGGTACGACGGCGACGGTGACGAGGGTGAAGAAGGACATGAACGGCATGACCTTCGTGACGGCGCCGATGCCCGGAACCTGTTCGCCCGTCCCGGCCGCCGCCGGCACGGGGGCGTTCTCGGCCGTCATCCGGCGGGTGCGCCGGAAGTTGACCGTGGCGACGACCGCGACCAGGGCGAACAGGGCGAGGTAGACGAGTCCCGCGCCGCCGAGCGGGCCGCCGGCGGCAAGGGCGTCGGCCCAGCGGTCGCCGAGCGGCGCCGCGAACAACTGGTGGCCGAGCAGCCCGTTGGCCTCGCCGCCGATGCTGGTGCTGGAGAACAGGTGGTACATCAGGAAGAACGCGGGCGCCTGCAACAGGCTGGGCAGGCAGCCGGACAGCGGGGAGACCTTCTCCTCGGCGTGCAGCTCCATGATCGCCTTCTGCAGCTTCTGCGGGTCTTTGGCGTGCTGGGTGCGCAGCTCGGCGATCCGCGGCTGGAGCGCGGCCTTGGCCTTCTGCCCGCGGGCGGCGGCGCGGGACAGGGGGTGGACCAGCAGCCGGACGAGCATCGTGAACAGCACGATCGCCGCGGCGGCGGCGGAGGCGTGGAACAGAGGCTGGAGCAGCTCGGCGAGCCGCTCGACGAGGTGGGCGAAAACGGACATGGGTGAGTGGCCCTCCGGGGTCACGTCGTGCCGGAACGATGGAGATCGTCGCGTTCGACCGGATCGACGAGATCGACGAAATCGATGTGGCCGACGGGATCGAGGCGATCGGCATGACGACCCACGCGGGGCCCTGTCCGCCCGGGAACGGTGATGGTGCCCGTGGGAGAAGGCGGGATGCCCTACGCGGTGGTCGCCGGGAGGGCGTGTCCGGGTGCCCTGGGCCGGCGGCGGCCGCGCGCGTCGGGATCGCGCTGGGGCAGGAAAGCCGTACGACGGGCACGGTCGCGTATCGCGGTGCGGACCCGCGTGGACGGCACGCCGGGCACGCAGAGCGCGGTGACCAGCGCACACAGCGCGAGCGCGGAGCCGACGGCGGCGGTCGCGGCGAGGGCGACGGTGGCGGAGAGGCTGCCGGTGTCGAGCAGGGCGATCTGCAGGACGAGAAGCAGCAGCGCGGCGGCGGGACGCAGCCCGGCCCAGTCACGGTTCATCGGCGATCCCCCCGCCCTCTTCGTCGTACGCCCGGTGCGTACGGGCTGTTCTTCGGCCCTGTTCGTACAGGCTGTTTATACAGGATCCGGTTCGAGCGGCTGCAGCAGCCTCCGGGGCTGGAGCAGGGCCCGGCTGACCGGATCCGCCGGGTCGGGATCGAGTCCCGGCCCCGGCTCCATGACAACGTCCGGGACCGGCACGACGGTTCCGCAGTCGGGACATTCACCGTAGGGACCGAGTTCGCGCTCGGTGCCGCAGCCGGCGTGCCGGAAGAGGCGCAGCGGCCGCTCGCCGTAGTGCTCGCGGCCCCACAGGCCGAGCGAGCGCAGGGTGGGCCACAGGGCGATGCCGCGCTCGGTGAGGACGTACTCGTCGCGCGGCGGTGACTGCTGGTACCGGCGCTTGTAGAGGATTCCCTGCTCGGTGAGGGCCTGCAGGCGGGCGGCGAGGACGGCGCGCGGGATGCACAGGTGGACGAGGAAGTCGTTGTAGCGCCGGACGCCGAAGAACGCGTCGCGGATGACGAGCAGCGTCCACCGCTCACCGACGACCTCCAGCGCCCGGGCGATCGAGCACTCCTGCGTCGCGTAGTCCTTGCCCAGTGCCATGGGGCCACTGTACCGACTTCTCCGCCGTAGGTTCAATCATCGAACCAACCCTGCTACGGTGGCGGATACCTCGTAGGTTCAGTGAGCGAACCGATGGTTCCGTGACCGAGGTGGTGCCAGGTCCCACCCGGTCCCGTATGCCCGCGAGGGACCGTCCCGGAAAGGAAACGGCGATGCCCAGCTCCGACCTCCCCAGCGCCGAGGCGACCTCCGCGCCGCCCGTGCCCCCGGCATCCGTGCCCCCTGCGTCCGCACTCTCCGCGTCCGCGGTCCCGATGTCCGGCCGCCGGAAGCCCACCGCCGGCGGGGAAACGCCCCCCACCGCCGCCCGCCCCCGCGCCACCCTCGCCCTGACCAGCGCGGCCACGGCCATCGCCCTGATGACCTACACGGCGCCGATGGTCACGCTCCCCGACACGGCCGCCGATCTGCACACCCCGCTGTCCGCGCAGGCCTGGCTGCTCAACGGCACCCCGCTCGGCCTCGCCGCCCTCCTGCTGGTCGCCGGCAGCCTCGCCGACGACTACGGCCGCCGCCGGATCTTCACCGCCGGCACCCTGGCCCTCGGACTGACCACGGCCCTGGGCGCGCTGACCACCTCCACCTGGCTGTTCACGCTGGCCCGCATCGCCCAGGGCGCGGCCAGCGCGGCCCTGCTGGCGAGCAGCCTGGGCCTGATCGTGCACGCGTTCCCGACCCCGCGCGGCCGGCTGCACGCGACCGGCGTGTGGGGCGCGTTCGTCTCCGGCGGCATCGCCGTCGGCCCGCTGCTCGCCGGTGCCCTGCCGCACTGGCGGGTGGCCTACGGCGTCCTGGGCGCGGCCGCCGTGGTGACGGCGGCCCTGTCGACGCGCACCCTGACGGAGTCCCGCGCCCCGCGCGGAGGACGCCCCGACCTGCTCGGCGCCCTCACCTTCGGCCCGGCGCTGGTCTGCCTGGTGGCCGCTCTGACCCTGGGCCGGGACGGCTGGCTGCGCGCCCCGGTGGGCCTGTTGCTGCTGGCCACGCTGGTCCTGCTCGCTCTCTTCGTCGTGGCCGAGCGCCGCACGGCAACCCCGATGATCGACCTGACCCTGCTGCGCCGCCCCCGCTTCCTGGCGTCCTCGGCGGGCGGCCTGTTCACGGGACTGGCGGTGATCGGCCTGTTCAGCTATCTGCCGGCGCTGCTGCAGCAGACGCTCGGGATGTCGGCGATGGCGACGGCGTGGCTGTTCCTGCTCTGGTCCGGCCTGTCCTTCGTCGTGGCGTTGCAGGCGCGGCGCCTGGCGGGCCGTGTCCCGCCCCGCCTGCAGCTCGCGGCGGGCTTCGTCCTGCACGCCGCGGCCGCGCTGACGATGCTCGGCGCGCTGTCGGCCCACTCCTGGCCGCGCCTGCTGCCGGGCCTGCTGATCGGCGGGATCGGCAGCGGACTGCTGAACGCCGCGCTGCCGCTGGTCTCGGTCGAGTCCGTCCCGCCGGAGCGCGCGGCGATGGGCTCCGGCGCCCAGCAGACCTTCCGCTACATCGGCTCCTGCGCCGGCGTCGCCCTCACCATCGCCCTGGTGACGTCCACGAAAAGCCTGCCCGACGGCGCGGACGTCGCACTGCTGGTGTCGGCGGCCCTGGCGGCCGTGGGAGCGGCCGGGGTGGGGGTGTTGCGGGAGCGGGGGTGAGGGCGCGGGTCACCCCCGTCCGGACGTGCAGCCCTGGCCAGCGGACACCTCACGTTTGTCATTCATCGGCAGTACGGTGTCCCCCATGCGCTCCGACACGCCCGCCGAGAACGTCGACCACACCGCCGAAGCGGCACGCCTGGAGCGGACCGCCGGCCTGTATCCCGAGGACGCGGAAGCCCTGCTGCTGCGGGCCGCGGCCCACCTGGAACTCGCCGGCGACCGCCCCGCCGCGACCACCCTCTACGACCGCCTGATCGCGACCGGGGACTCCCTGGAACACCCCCACCTGATCCGCGCCCGCAAGGCCGCGAACCTCTGGGAGTACGACCACGAAGCCGAGGCCCGCGCGATCATCGAGGGCATCCGCGTGGCCGCCCCCCGCGATCCGCTTCCCTGGGTGATCGTGGCGGAGGCCCTGGAGTCCCACGACGAACTGGAGGCGGCCCAGGACACGTTCACGCAGGCCGCGTACCTCCTGCTCCCCCCGGAGGGCGAGCCCCCCTACTCCACGCGCCCCCTCCTGTTCGGCCGCCACCGGGTGCGCCGCATGCTGGGCCTGCCGCACGACGACTGGGACGCCTTGGCGGACACCCTGAACACGGCACCGGTCCCCCTGGACGAACTCCACGACCCGAAACGCGTCTGGTCCCTGGGCTCCTCGAACCCGGCGGAACTCCAGGCGGAGATCTCCCGCCTCCACGCCGAACTCGGCACCTACCGAGAGGCCCTCTCCCGCCCGTTCCCGGTGGCCGTCCTCCACTGGCCGGCGCCGGAGCTGGCCGAACTCGTCGCCGACTACCCGACCCTCACGGAGGAGTACCCCTCCTACGAGGACCACCTGGCGACGATAGAGACGTCCCTCCGCGAACTCTCCGCCTCCGGCACCCCCAACCTGGGCATCGTCACCGGCACGGTCCCCTCCTACGAGGCCTTCGCCGCCTCGGAGGGCACGTCCCCCGCAGACCCGACACTGCTCCCCCAGTACGCGACGACCCTGGCGGCACGCGGCAGGGCGGTGCCCTGGCCACCGGAGCGGGGGGAGGCTTGCTGGTGCGGGTCGGGGGCGGCTTATGGGGAGTGTCACGGCGCCCAGCCGGCGTGACACCGTCTGTGTCCTCGGGGCGGGAACCTGTCGTCGTGACTCCGGATCGCGACCGCCGGTTCGGTCAAGGTGGAAGGCGATCATCGATCGTGACGACATGCGTTCGTGAGGTTCGACGACAGTGAACAGCGTGATGCCTTCCTCTTCCGGCGTGTCGGCCCGCATGAGCAGGCAGGCGAGCAAGGACACCGGTGTCGAGCTGGCGGTGCGGCGGCTGCTGCACGCTGCCGGGCTGCGCTACCGCGTGGAGTATCCGGTGCCGGGCATGCCCCGGCGACGTATCGACGTGGCGTTCCCTCGGGCGAAGGTCGCGGTCCTCATCGACGGCTGCTTCTGGCACGGCTGCCCTCAGCACGCCACACAGCCGAAGGCCAATGCGGACTGGTGGCGCACCAAGCTGGACCGGAACATGGCCCGCGACCGTGAGACGACGCAGCATCTGGTCACGGAGGGCTGGACCGTGCTGCGGTTCTGGGAGCATGAGGCTCCGGAGGACGTGGCCGTGCGGGTGGCGGCGGCGGTGCAGCGGGAGAGGACTCGAACGGGTCGGGGGAGGAACAGTTGAGCGGCCTGACCTTTGTCGATGTGTGTTCGGGGGCAGGTGGGCTCGCCCTGGGACTGGAGCAGGCCGGCTTCGAGCCGCGTCTTCTGCTGGACGAGGACGACGACGCCTGCCGGACCCTCCGGGCGAACCGTCCGCACTGGAACGTGTTACAGACGGATCTTCTCGACTTCGATCCGAGCGACTACCCCGAGAGCTACGACGTGGATCTGTTGTCCGCGGGACTTCCTCGGGTCAAGTCGAGTGCGACCGTCGGACGAACGGACTCGGGTGTGGAGGAACGGCTGCTGCAGGCCACCGTCTATCTGGTCCATGCGATCCGGCCTCGGGCGGTACTCATCGAAAACGTTCCCGGGCTCGCTCACGCAGTCGAGTATCAGCCGTTCCGTGATTTCGCCCACGCCGAACTGACCCACTTGGGTTACGAGTTCAGTTGGTTCGTCGTCAACGCCGTCGACTTCGGCGTACCGCAGAACCGGAAGCAGGGCGTGCTGGTTGCCGTCGAACGAGCTCGGGCCGAGGCGTTCCGAGCTCCGGCACACGCGGTGCACGAGCCGAGAACGGTCGGTGACGCTCTGGGTGCGAGCATGGCGTCGCGCGGTTGGCCCGACGCCGCCCGCTGGGCCGCCCAGGCCGATCAGCCTGCTCCGACACTCGTCGGTGGCTCGAAGAACAGAGGGGGCGCCGACCTGGGGCCCACAGGGGCCAAGCGGAAGTGGGCCACCATGGGCGTCGACGCCCACACTGTGGGCAACGAGGTTCCCGGCCCGGATTTCATGTGGGATCCCGTACTCGGCCGGGATGGGATGGTGAAAATCACAGTCGAGCAGGCGGCGTTGCTGCAGAGCTTCCCCGAGTCATGGGAGATCGCCGGGCTCAAGACCGCACGCTACCGCCAGGTGGGACACGCGACGCCGCCACCGGTCGGATGGGCGTTGGGGCGGGCGGTGGCCGAAGCGCTGGACGAAGCCCGAGCAGTCCCCGCCGCCGGCTAGACTTCCGCCACATGACCAGCACGCCGCACGATCAACCCATCCTCGACAAGCCTTTTGTCCTGGATCTCTTCGCAGGGCCCGGCGGGCTGGATGTGGCCGCACACGTGCTAGGCGTGCCGAGCCTGGGCATCGAATGGGACAAGAGCGCCTGTCTGACGCGTTACGCGGCCGGCCTGGACACCCTCCACGCCGACGTGAGCACGGTCCGCAGGGAGGCCTTCGAATCGCTGCCTCCGGAGATCAACGTGCTCGCCGGTGGCCCCCCGTGCCAGACGTACTCGGTTGCCGGGAGCGGTGTCGGCCGGCAGGCCCTGGACGAGGTCAAAGGCTACATCGAGCGGCTCATGGCGGGCGTCTCCGACAAGGACATCGACGAGGAGCTGAAGAAGCTCAGCGATCCGCGCACGGCGTTGGTCCTCGAACCCCTCCGTTATGCGATCCAGGCGACCAGAAGCCCGAACCGCGGCAACCGGCCGTACGACGTCATCGTCCTGGAGCAGGTCCCCGCGGTCGAGGCGCTCTGGGAGCATTACGCCTTGGTGCTGCAGAAGACCGGCCTGCCCGACGGCACCACGTACCAGGTCAAGGTCGACGTCCTCGACACCGAGACCTACGGAGTTCCGCAGACTCGGTCGCGAGCCGTGCTGATCGCCCGCCGGGAGGGGCTCGGTGAGCCCTTCCTTCCCGAGCCGACCCACCGCGCCTACGAGGCGAAGGAGTGGAATCGCAGGAACGGCCAGGCGGCTGCCGCGCTCGCGCACCAGCCGGTCCTCGATGAGGAGATCGCCCCCGAGCCGGTGACGCGCCGAGGGAAGGCCGAGGGACCGCAGCCGTGGGTGTCGATGCGCATGGCCCTGCCCGGGCGCAAGAAACCGTTCCTGGTCCGCTCGAACTACGGAAGCTCCGGTAACCCCGGACGCCGCGGGGTCCGCACCGACCAGCAGCCGGCCGCCACGGTCACCGGCCGCATCTCACGCTTCGTGGTCTTCGAGCACCTGGACGAGAACGTCGTCTACGAAGGCCCACGGTTCAGCATGAATGAGGCAGGGATGCTGCAGAGCTTCCCGCCGGAGTACCCGTGGTCGGGCACGGCCCAGGCACAACAAGTGGGCAATGCCGTGCCGCCCCTGTTCGGTGCCCACCTGCTGAGCGCCGCGCTGGGTCTGCCCGCGCCGGGCCCGCAGGCTCTGCGGAAGCCATGGGTGCCGGCCACGGAGGAGCAGCGGGCCAAATTGCGCAGCCACGGCTGCGGGGCGGCGGACGACTGCACCGCCAGCTGCCCGCGCCCCGAGGACCAGGCACCTCCGCGCCCCACCCCGCGCAAGAAGCAGGCATCGGCGGAGTGACCGCGGCTACCCGCCGTCTCAGACTTCGCTCTTCCTGCCCCTGACCGGCGCGGTCTCGAACAGGTCGGTGAGGAGGTCGACGAGCGTGGCCACGGACTTCTCCGGGACAGGGTCCTCGTCGGGTCCGTCCGGGAGAACATGGCGCGAGACCGGGGGTGCGCTCTCCGCTTCCGCGATCCAATTCCGGAGAGCGGTCGGGTCCCTGGGCTCGTCCGGTGCGAGCGCGTCGTAGACGAGGGTGGCGCCGGCCGCGTTGGCAGCGACACTCAGACCGTTGATCTCTCGGCCTGTGGAGATCTTGCCGCTCTTCACCAGGCGGACGAGGGCTTGGGCGGTGGGACGGTGGTCGATCAGCTCCATCCGTAGAACGGTGTGGACGAGGTCCTGATAGCCGCAGGCCACCTCGACGGGCTCGTAGTCCGGACCGTTCCGGAACAGCTCGGCCGCCCACCAGAGGCGGGAGAAGCACTGGCGGTCCGCGGGGCCCTGGAAGCGCTCCGCAGGGATACGTCGCTCGGGCCGTGTGGCCGTCGCCTCCGACAGGTGGCGCCAGGCCACGTAATCGGGGGCCACCGCAAGCGCGAGGTGTGTCCACAGACGCTTGTCCGCCGCCTCCCGCCGCGTGAGGCGCATCGTGGCATGGAGCCTCGGCGCGAGCCACGCATCGGCGCGGGTCCGGTCGTCGCGGAATTCGAACATGGCGTCTTCCACCAGGCTCCGGATCGGCTCGACCGCCCACCTGACGTCGTCGTCCGGGAGCGGTTCGACGACCTTCGCGAGGTCGATGCCGGCGTGGACCTGTTCGGCCTTCAACAGCTGCTCGGTGAGGAACCTACCGGCGGCCGATGCGGGAAGCAGCGCCAAGCGTTCCGGAAGGTGGTCGGGCTGGGTGATCATTTCTCGCTCTCCCGGTTCGCTTGTTCCAGACTGCGGATGGCATAGCCCAGCGCCCTGGAGGCCTCGGCGCGTCGGATCGCCGCGTAGTGGATTCGTGTCTGCAGTTCGGCCCAGCCCGAGTCGCCGGTGCGCCGGCGGTGCACCAGTCGGAGAGCCTCCTCGACGTGCACGCCGGGGACGACGTCCGGAAGCATCTCCCGAAGCACCTCGCCCTGCCAGTCGGTGGGGAAGACCGGGTTGCCACCGGGCTCCACCTCCAGGTCGCCCATGGCGCCGTGGAAGACGGCGGTCCATACGTCGGTGGCCATCTGGGCGACGAGGAGGTCACCGACCTTGCTCTCCACGCCGGAGCCGTTGCTGTCCAGCAGCCCGACGATCCCCTCGACGTCGGTGTTCACGAAGACGGTGGGCACCCTGGCCGAGGTGTCCACGATCCAGGGCGCGTCGGCGTAGGTCCGCAGCCATTCCCTGGAGCTCCTGGTGAACGAGCCCTTGCGGACCTCCAGTTGGAGGCCGCTGACCGGCTCGTCGGAGACCGTGTCGACGATCCAGCTCCGGTCGGTCTCGGCGATCGACCGTTGCGCCACTCCGTCGACCGTGCCGACGGCGTACACGGCAAGGGAGGCGCGCCCCACGTGGTCGTCGCGCAGCACCTCCAGGGAGCCCGACCAGTCTCGGCTGCCCTCCGCGTCCCGAGCGAGGTTCGTCGAGGTCCGGACGTTGGTCTCGCCGTCCGTCAGCACGGCGAGGACGTGCACGTCGGACCAGGCCGCGTCCGGCGCGTCCGCTCCCGGGGGCAGGGTCGCCGAGAGGCCGATGGTGGCGTTCAGCCAGTCGTCATGCCCAACGACGCCGAGCGCGACAGCCTGTTGCTGCGTCGAGTACGCACTGGTGTCCAGCTGATCCCGCGTACCGTCCGCGAGGGTGAGGGAGACCGAGGTCACACGGAACGTGATCGGGCGGTTGAGGCGCTTGTACGGGTAGATCTTCACGCGTCACTCCCCCTTGCCGGCACGCAGGTCGAGCACCAAGCGGGTCAAGGCGGTCCTGACCGGATGGCTGGTGACGTCGGTAGCTCCTCGGAAGGTCGCCCGGCGGACGCCAGGGGTGAAACGGAGGGTGCCTTCCTCCACCTCACAACCCTCCACAGCCTCGAGTTCCGCCCAGTCGAGCTTCGGGCGGCCGCCGGAGCGCACGTCCAACAGGGCGACGGGCACCATGGGGACGATCTCGTCTCCGCGCGGGATGCTGACCTCGGCGGTGATCCGCCACTCCCCCGCCTCGCCGATCGTCGCGTCGAGCGCGTGCAGCACCGGGATCACGGGGCCGGTGGGGACCTTCGCCTTGGGCCGGTTCTTGACGGTCAGCGCCTTGCGCAGGGCTTCGCCGCCTTCGCGGTTGCTGCGCTTGGGGCGCGCGACGAGTTCCCTGACCGCGTTGTTGACCTCCTTGGTCAGCCCTTCGATCCGCCGGTAAGCGGAGGGAGACCAGCGCAGGGTCAACTCCTCCGTCTGGCTCCAGCGGTCGTGCTCGGGGGGTTCCGCCGCACGCAGGAACTCCTCGGCCTCCTTGGCGAAGGGGGCCGCTTCTCCGGCGGCCTCGCCGGCCAGGAGAATCGCCTGGAACGGGTTGGTCCCGATCGGCAGTCTCGGTACGGTGGCCTTCTTGACGGTCATGCGGTTGCCGCGCAGCGAGTGCACCTGATTGATCGGCCTGTCGTTGTCGCCGGCCGCCTCGGTGACCAGCAGCACCGCTTGGTGGGTCCCGAGCGTGCCGCCGGCAGCACCGCCCGACAACGGCAGCTTCAAGGGCACGTTCCGAGCCGCGACCTGCCCGGCCTCGGTGAGCCGATCCACCGTGGTGCCGTCGTAGTAGGCCCGCAGGGCGCGGGTCCTGGAGGGCTGTTCGACGGAGGGGTCCACCTTCGTCTCCTCCACCACCACCTCTCCGTCGTTGCGCAGGGCGCGGACCGAGACCTCCAGAAGGGGGAGTCGGCCGCCCCCACCGGTCATGGCGGCCCAGAAGTCACGACCCAGGGCCTGGACAAGCCGCTTGTGCATCCTGCGGATGTCTCGCGTGTCCTCGCCCCCCTCCTCCTCGATGATCTCGTCGTCGAGGTCGGGCGTGCTCGCCTCCAGGCTGGCCACGTCGTGCGCGCCGACGATGAGGAAGGACGTACCGGGTTCGTCGCTGTCGCGCCTCAGGTGCAGGCGGGCCACGGTCTCCTCGTCCGCCCACCAGGAGCGAGCCACTTCAGCGCCCGGCGAGTCGGGATCGGGGCGCCCGAACCACGCTGGGCCCGCGTACGGGCGACCGTCGACTTCCCGCCACGGCAGCTCGAGCCGGCCGATCATCCGGCGCTCGGTGCGTCCCTCATGGGGCACAGAGAGAGTGGAGTTGATGAGCACGAGCCCGAGCGCGCTGGTCGCCCACAACGTGGCCTTGCCCAGACCGTACGAACCGCCTGCCGAGCGCCCGGACTTGAGGCTTTCCAGCTGACGCCTGACCACGGCAGCGAACTTGCCGTCCGCGTAGTCGTCGCCGGTGAGGCCGGAGGCGTTGTAGTCGTCGACACGCAGCAGGACCAGACGGCCCTTCTCGTACATGTCGCGCACACCGGCGTCCACGACCCGCCCGACCTTTTGGTTGCCGGCGACTTCCGAGACGGCCGAGTAGTGCGGGAAGAGGTCGTTCCAGAGGACGGCATCGCGGAAGGCGTCAAGGTGTTCGCCGGTCAACTCGTGCAGGGTGTACCGCACTCGGACGGGACGGCCGTTCTCCGTCAAGCGCTCGTCGAGGCTGTTCTGACAGGTCTCGCGCGCGAGCACCTGTACGTCCGCGTCGAAGGCGAAGGCGGCGGCATTGCCCAGTTCACGGCCGCCGTCGGGGTAGCCGGGACGGTGGTACCACGTAACTGGCAGACCGGCCTGGGTGTCAGTGGTGCGCGTGTGCACCGTGCCGAGATCCGTACCGAGCGCCATCGCGATGTCCACCATGACCGTGGGGCGTGGGGTCGACCTCCCAGTGATCCACGCGGAGACGGCGGCTCGGGTCAGTCCGAGCTCCTCGGCCAGTTCGGCTTGCGTCTTCCCTGCGAGCTTGAGCTGCCGGGCCAGCCACGGCCCGAACTCCTCACCTGTCTCCACGCGCCACCTGCTCTTCCTCGGGTCGTCCCGGTGACGCTAATTTGACACTATCGATCTTGTCAACCAACAGTTAACCGAACAAGTCGATCCGATCACTCGGCACCACTGTCCAACTTGTCCTTAATTGCCCGACCTCGACCGGATCGACCACCGGCAGGGAAACGGAATCATCAACTCCCCACAGGGGAACGGAAGTTCGCCTTGCGCACGACCCGCTTTACCGCTACGTTCTTCGATGATGGGAAAGCCATCCTGCTCGCACATCCGGAAATCCGGAAGGACAGGCAGCAGGGACAGAAATACGTCCTCACGAGTCCCGGAGCGCAAGGGGACAGTTGTGTCCACGAACGGCCTGAAAAGGAACCAGGGAGAAGTTTCACGAAAGGGCTGGCGATACCGGCCCGTCACCCGTTAGCGTTTCAATGGGAGAGAATCCCGAAAGCAGAACCATTCGGTAGCACGGGGGACTTGGGCTGTCACGCCCCCTGTGGCGAACGCGAGAAAATAAGCGACAGGGGAGGGCCCATGGACGAGGACGACTGCTGTTTTCTGCTGCTCTCGATGCGGGAGCTCAGCGCTTTAGGGCTGAGCGTCCGGACGGCGCGGACCAAGACGGAAGTGACGCGCATTCTGCAAGCGTACGAACTGTCCGAGGAGGACTTCGAGAAGGGCTTCCCGTACCTGAAGAAGGTGGTCCGGGACCTGCCCGCCGATGAGGGTGACCCCACCACGCCCTGACGCTCCGACGTCGCCTCCCGATCAGCGCCAGTACCAGGGAAGACGGCCCCACGAGGGCTCTCTTCGACGACCCTGCCCGCACTACCGACGGGCCGGCCCGACAGCCGGCGACCGGCCCGTCACTCATCTTTCGTCCACCTCATGCCCAGGGAGCGCAGAGCAGTGCAGTCCTCCTCGTCATCCGCAGTCGTCGAAACCGTTGTCGAACAGTCCGCCCGTGTCCTCCAGACTTATGCTGTGGACCCCGGCCTCGTGGCCGAGCACGCCAACGGCGAACGCCGCATCACGCAGGGCGGATACGGCGACCGACAGCTTTTCGAACTCGTCCAGAACGCGGCGGACGAAATAGCGGACGATCCCGGGGGGCGAATTCATGTTGTCCTGACGGAAAGCCATTTGTACTGCGCGAACGAGGGCGACCCGGTGACGCCGGAAGGCGCGGAGACGATTCTTCGAATGAGTATGTCGAAGAAGCGCGGCGGTCAGATCGGGCGTTTCGGAGTCGGCGTGAAATCGGTTCTCGTGGTGACCGACACGCCGGAATTCTTCAGCACCAGCGGCAGCTTCGGCTTCAACCGCGCCTGGTCCTACGAGAAGATCAAATCCGTGCCCGGTGTGGCGGCGCGCTACGGCCCGGAGTTCGACGCTCCCGTCCTGCGGATGGCCCGCCCGCTCGACATGCAGGCGGAACGCGCCGTCGACGCCGTGCTGGACGAGCTGTTGGCCTGGGCGACCACCGTCGTTCGCCTGCCTCTGTTGCCGAAGACCGACGAGCGGCTCGGCCGGGACATGCACGGCGGGCGGGGAAAGGATCACGGCGAATCCCGCGACGAGTTCCCGGTCGGCTTCCAACTCTTCTCTCCACATGTCGCGCAGGTCGTGCTGGAGGACCGCCGGCCCCGCCCCGTGGCCCGTCGGGTCCTGACCACCCACCGGTCGGGTGACCTGCACACGGTGGTCGAGGAGCGGACGGGCAGGACACCCTCCACCGAGCGGTGGCGCGTCTTCACCGTCACGCACGAGCCCGGGCCGGCAGCTCGCGACGATGCCGGGGAGCTGCACGATCGCATCACGCTCGACCTGTCCTGGGGCGTCCCCCTCTTGGAGAAGGACCCAGAGAGCGGCCTGTACGTGAGCCTGCGCTCCCGAGGTCGCGGCAAATTCTGGTCCTTCTTCCCGACCAAGTACGAGATGTCGTTGAGCGGCGTCCTCAACGGCGCCTGGAAGACCAACGAGGATCGGCAGAACCTGCTCGACTCCTCTCCCTTCAACCAGGAGATGATCCGAAGGTCGGCGCAGCTGGTCGTCGACTCGCTTCCCGCCCTGGCTCCTGCCGAGGACCCGGCCGCCTTCCTGCCGCTGCTCCCCGGCCGCGTCAAGGAAGCCATCAGCTGGGCCGACGAGTTCCTGACCCGTGAGATCTGGGCCCGCGCCGCGCGCTGTCCTTCGCTGCCGGACCAGGACGGTGTCCTGCGCGTCCCTACGGCACTCCGCGTCCATCCACGGCTCGACAAGGACCCGAGGAAGCTGACCGGTTGGCTGCGGATGTGGCACGAGTGCCCCGGTCGTCCCTCGAACTGGCTGCATCCGAGTGTCGAGGCCGACGCCCTGCGTTCCGGAAAGGTCGAGCACATCCTCGGAGCCGCCGGGCACGGGCGGGCCGAGGTCCGTGAATGGCTGGAGGCCCTGGTCGAGAACGGCGCGCCGGAGGCGTCGGCGGTGGCCGTACGCATCGTGGCGGACATGATCGAGCACGGCTCTCCGCATGCCGCGGAGGCCCGCAAGGCGCGGATCGTACTCACCGAGGAGCACGGTCTCGTGGCGCCGGTGCACGGCAAGGTGTTCCGCCGCGCCGAGGACCAGGACGGACTGCGCGAGTCCACGGTGTATGTGGTCACCGAGCTGGCCCAGGACCCGTCGCTGGCCCATGCCCTCAATGTCCTGGGCATCCGGGAGGCCGATGCGGAGGGCCGGTTCATCAGCGTCCTCGACCAGGGCTTCGACCACTACACCGACTCGGACTGGCTGCGGTTCTGGGAACTGTTCCGCCGGGCCGGGGTCCGGCGCCTGACGCACAAGGTGCTGGAGCGGGTGCCCACCCCGCGTTCGACCCTCCGCGTCCGGACCGCTGACAAGCGGTTCCGGCCGATCGGGGACTGCATGCTGCCTGGCGTCGTGGTCGACACCGACCGGGATCCCACCGTTGCCGTCGACATGCACTTCCACTCCGACGACACGCACTTCTTCTCCCTGGTCGGCCTGAAGGACCGACCGGCCGGCGGGGTGCAGCCGGAGACGGGCGAGGAGTGGTTCGAGGAGTACCGGGCGGCCGTCCACGCCTCCTACCTGCGCACACTTGACAGCAGCGCGCCCCGTCCCTCGCTGCCCCGCATGAAGGTCGAGGGCGCCGCGATCGGCAGCCAGCTCCACCTCTTCCGTCACCTCTCGCCGGAATCCCGCGCCCGTTACCTGAAGGCGCTGCCCGACGACGCCGTAGTAGCCAACTGGACGCGGCAGTTCGGCGCGCAGACGAGCACCCGACAAGCGGTGGTGTCGCCGATCCGGTGGATGCTGCGGAAGTACGGCAGGGTCGCCACCTCCCAGGGGCTCAAGCCTCTTGCAGAGGCCGTCGGCCCTGAGCTCGCCGCCTATCGCGATGTGTTGCCCGTCGCCGACATCTCCGCCGAGAAGGCCCGCAGGCTGCGACTTCCCAGCACCATCGAGGAGGTTCCAGCCGCCCGCTGGGAGGCGCTCCTCGACGAGGTCTCCCGTAGCGAGGACGACCTGTTCGTCGGCACCACGTACGTGATGCTGACCCGCTTCGGAGCGGACTTCCCCGAGGACTCCCTGACGCGCTGCCGGATCGGCGATACCTGGGGCACCCGCCCCGACGGCGAGATCACCCTCGCTGTCGGCGACATCGAGTACCGGACCCTGCGCGCCGAGCAACTCCCGGCTCTGCTCGTGCAGACCGTCGCGGACGCCGAGCTGATGGTGGAGAAGTGGGGCATGCTCCGCTACTCCGACGTGATCAGCCGGGAGACCCGCGAGGTGCCCGAGGGCGACCCTGTGCCGCTGGTCGAGCTGTTCCCCGCCTTGCGGCAGCGGCTGAACAGCGGCAACCGGAGCAGCGCGGTGCAGCGGTGCACCGAACTGGAGGAGGTCACGCGTACCCCCAACGGTGCCCACGCCTCTCCCCTGGACGCCGTACGTCAGGACGGCATTGTCAAGGTCCGCGTGCCGCTCGAGCCCGAACCGATGCTGCGGCTGATCGACCGGGAACTCGGCCTCGGTCTCGGCGCCGCAGGCTGCCGTGCGGTGCTGGAGCACCAGGAGCGCATGGCCCGCGACGGCGAGCTGAAGGCGGCACGGAAGGCCGTGCGCGAGGCGAAGGACGTCGTGGCCAAGATCGAGCTGCTGGTCGGCGCGGAAGCCCTCAGGGCAGGCCTCCCGGAGGGGTTGATGGAGGCCGAACTCCAAGCGACCGGCGGCGTGGAGCCGTCCCCTCTTCGCATCGCTCAGATGGCGTTCAACGCACACGGCGACGGCGTGCTCAAGGAGCACGCTCGTGACATCCAGGCCCGCTTTCCAGACGCTCCGATGTCGTACGGAGGTTCGCCGGCCGCCATCGCGTTCGTCTCGGACCTGAAGCTGCCGATCACGTTCGCCGGTTCGCGGACTCCGTCGCCGCCCCCGTTCGAGACCGTGGAGGGACCTCGGGACTTCCCCGGTCTGCACGACTACCAGGAGGACCTGGTCCGCAACATCTCCACCATGCTCGACCGGCTGGCCCCCCAGCGCGGCATGCTGTCGCTGCCCACCGGCGCGGGCAAGACGCGGGTCACCGCCGAGGCCGTCATCCGCTGGGTCAAGCGTGTCGGCGACCTCAAGGGTCCACTGTTGTGGATCGCGCAGACCGAGGAACTGTGCGAGCAGGCGGTGCAAAGCTGGAAGTTCGTCTGGAACAAGGTCGGTGCGGAACGTCCGCTCACCATCAGCCGTCTGTGGAGCAGCAACGAGGTCGGGAACGTCGTCGACCATCCGCATCTGGTGGTCGCCACCGACGCCAAGCTGGAGCGGTGCCTGGACACCGACCAGTACGCGTGGCTGCGTGAAGCCGCACTGGTGATCGTGGACGAGGCGCACACCGCCATCTCCAAGCGGTACACAGAAGTCCTCGGCCTGCTGGGACTCACTCAGTACGAGACCCGACGGCACCTGCTCGGCCTGACCGCGACCCCCTTCCGCAACACCAATGAGGACGAAACCCGGCGGCTGATCAACCGCTTCGGCAACAGGCGACTCGACGAAGGAGTCTTCCCATCCGGTGACCCGTACCGCGACCTGCAGACGTGGGGCATGCTCGCCCAGGTCGAACACCGGACGCTGGAGGGCGGCCGGATCGAGCTGAGTCGGGACGAGAAGACGTACGCGGAGCGCATGGCGATGCTGTCCCGGGCCGCCGAGCAGCGGCTCGCCGACGACCACGCGCGCAGTCGTCGCATCGTCGACTCTGTGGCCGAACTGCCCGAGGACTGGCCGACGTTGCTTTTCGCAACTTCAGTGGACAATGCCAAGTATCTGGCAGCCATGCTCAATGACCGAGGGGTGCCGGCCGCCGCCGTGGACTCGACGACCAGTGCACAGGACCGTCGCACCCGCATCGAGAATTTCCGAAACGGCCGCATTCGCGTCCTCACGAATTACGGTGTTCTCACCCAGGGGTTCGACGCCCCGTCGACCCGTGTCGTGGTCGTCGCGCGGCCGGTCTTCAGCAGGAACGTCTACCAGCAGATGATCGGTCGTGGTCTGCGCGGGCCCAGGAACGGCGGCAAGGACACCTGCCTGATCCTCAACGTCAGTGACAACATCGCCAACTTCGACACGCAGCTCGCTTTCAACCAGTTCGAGCACCTCTGGAGCCGCACGTGATCGACGTCTACCTCGACAGCCCTCCGCTCACGGCCGAGCAGCGGGCTGTGGTCGAGCAGCCCTGGGACGCGCGCGTCCTGGTCACCGCGGGTGCCGGGGCGGGCAAGACGCACACTCTGGTGCGCCGGCTGGACGCGCTGTGTGGTCACGAGGATCCGGACGAGGCGCTGGACGCATCGGACATCCTGGTGCTCACCTTCTCGCGTGCCGCCGCCCGTGAGTTGCGCGAACGCATAACGCGGCACGGGGAGCGGGCCCGCCGGGTGCGCGCCCAGACCTTCGACGCGTGGGCGTACGGCGTTCTGATGCAGGCGTATCCGGATCGGGAGTGGGGTGGCGTCTCCTTCGACGAGCGGATCCACGCCGCTGCCGAGGCGATCGAGAAGGGCGCGCTGGAGGCAGGCGACTCCGTGCCGCCCGCCCATGTGGTGATCGACGAGGTGCAGGACCTGCTGGGTGATCGGCGAGAACTGGTGGAGGCGTTGCTCGACCGCTACCAGGACAGCTGCGGCTTCACCGTGGTGGGCGACGCCGCCCAGTCCGTCTACGGCTTCCAGATCGAGGATCGGGAAGAACGGGACGCCGAGATCGGCCGCTTCTTCGAGTGGTTGCGGTACTCGTTCCCCGACGATCTGGTCGAGCTGCGCCTCACGGAGAACTTCCGGGCCGTCACCCCGGAGGCACGACTCGCACTGTCGTACGGTTTCCGGCTCCAGCAGGTGGGGACCGCCGACGAAGCTGCCACGCTCTACGAGGAACTGTGCGACCTTCTCCTCGATCCGGCGAACGCGCACGGCGACCTCAACGACGCCTACACCCTGCAAGGTCTGCGGGACCTCGACGACACCTGTGCGATCCTCACCCGCGACAACCGGCAGGCGTTGGTCGTCTCGCGGCTGCTCCACGAGAACGGCGTCGAGCACCGACTGCGCCGCCCCCTGGAGGAGCGGCCGGTGCCCTACTGGGTAGCGGAGCTGCTGCGCCGGACCGAGGCCACCGGTCTGTCCGAGGACCGGTTCCGTTCCCTGCTCGCGGAGATACCACTGCCCCACGAACCGAACGCCGCGGCCCTGTGGACGGTGCTGCGGCGCGCCACGCGCTCGCCCGGGCGCACCGCGCTCGACCTGGACCGGCTGCGCCGCCTGGTCGGCGACGGCCGGTTCCCCGACGAGGCTGCCGACCCGGAGACCGCCCGGATCGTCGTCTCCACCGTGCATCGCGCCAAGGGCCTGGAGTTCGACCGGGTGATCGTGCTGACACCACCAGCCGTCCCTGAGCTGCACAAGCAGTACAAGGACGAACTGGATCTCCCCGCCGAGGCCCGAGCGTTGTACGTGGCGATGACGCGCGCCCGACAGGACCTCTATTTCATGAGTCCCCCCGACCTGCCCCAGTTTCGGAGAGCGGGCGGCCGCAGGAACGGCCGACGGTACATCGGCGGATGGCGGTCGTTCGACAGATACGGGATCGTCGCGGAAGCCGGTGACATCTGGCGCGACGACCCGCCCGGCCACGCGTCGGACGCCGTGGCGATCCAGGCGTATCTCCTGGAGCGGGTCCGCCCCGGGCACGAGGTGGTGCTGCGCAAGCGCCACGACCTGCCGATGGGTGAGGTCCAGAGCCCGCCGTACGCCCTGATCCATGACGGACGCGAGATCGGTGAGGCCTCGGAGCGGTTCCGGGAGGAGCTGTTCCGGGTGCAGAAGGTCAACCGGACGTGGGACCCGTGGTGGCCCGACGAGATCCGCGGTCTGCGGATCGACACCCTGGAGACCGTGGCGGGCGGCGTCGCCGCCGGCGTGAACGCCGGCCTCGGCGACCGAGGCGTGTGGATCGTTCCCCGGATCACCGGCATCGGCATGTTTCGACGGGTTGAGGACGAGGAGCAGGACGCATGACGTACGAGGCAGATCGGCACTCCGAGCACTACCGGGTGCGGGACGAGGAACTTCTCGTGGGACTCCGGCGTGAACTCTTCGGCCCTGCCGAGGACTCGGCGCCGGAGGAACGGGCCGAGGTCCTCGCGCAGGACGCGCCGATCGACCGCTATGTGACCGGCGTGCTGTACCCGCGCGCATCGAAGGAGCGGAAGGTCGAGGAGGCCGCCGAACAGGACGGCTTGGACGCCGCGCCGGTGACCCGGCGCGGGGACGCGGAGGAGGCCGCAGGCACCGAGGACCTCGGAGTCTCGGGGAACAGGCGGCCCTCTTCCATGGGGCTGACGTTCGCAGTCGCCTCGGAGACAAGCACGATCGTGGTCTCCACGCGTGCTGCGGTCTACGAGCCCACCGACGCCGAGGGCAATCCGGTCCCGGCGCGCCGCGCCGAGGCCCGTACCACCGCCGAACAGCGGGAGCGGTGGCACCGCAAGGAACTCCACCTCCCCGACGTCACGATCGACGTGACTACCCCTGTCGGCGACAAACGGGTGCCTCTCGACGACAGGGCCCAACTGCGCGTCGTCGTGCGCCGCCCCGATCCCGGCACCGGGACGGTCACGATCACGGTGACGCTGGTCAACCAACAGAAGGTCGGCGAGCGGGACCTCCAGGACGCCTTCGCCCTGTTCCAGTGCGGCATGAGGGTCAGAGCCGCCGACGGCTCCAGCCTGATCGTCGAGCGCCCCGCCCCGACCGCCGCGCACGACCCCGAGATCGCCACCAGTCGGCTGCTGCACCGCCACGTCCCTACCTTCGCCGTCGGACACGGCTGCGCCGCCGTGTGGGACTGGGTGCCCTCGCCCATAGGGGTGACCGAAGCACGGGTCGTCGCCGCGGTCCCTGAGGTGCGCACCGAGTTCGTGCCCAGCGTGGAGGTGCTGCTGACCGACTCCAACCCGGAGATCGACAGCTCGTCCCTGTCGATGCTGGGACTGGCCGAGAAGCCCGACACCGAGGTGTTGGCGGCATTGGAGGCACTCGCCACGGGCTACGAGGCCTGGATCGACCGGAAGTCCGCCGAGGCGGACGCCCTGGCGGACAGCCCGCACGAGGTCCCGGCGCGGGACCGGGTGGAGGCTTGCCGCGAGGCGCTCGGCCGGATCCGTGAAGGCATCGGGCTGCTACAGGACAAGCCCGATCTGATGCGGGCGTTCCGACTCGCCAACCGCGCCATGGCCGACCAGCGTGCGCGCAGCGCATGGGTGAAGGGCGGACGCGTCGGCAGCCCCGATCCGGCAGCCGGCCGCTGGCGGCCCTTCCAGATCGCCTTCCTCCTTCTCTGCCTGGCCGGCATCGACGACCCGAAGCACGACGACCGCAAGATCTCCGACCTTCTGTGGTTCCCGACTGGTGGCGGCAAGACGGAGGCCTACCTCGGGCTGATCGCCCTGACGTCCTTCCTGCGCCGTATCCGCAGGGGTCGTAACGGCGGCGGCGTCACCGTTCTCATGCGCTACACGCTCCGGCTGCTCACCCTGCAGCAGTTCGAACGTGCGGCGATCCTGCTCTGTGCCATGGAGCACATGCGACGTCGCACGCCCGAACTGGGCGTCGAGGAGTTCTCAGTCGGCATGTGGGTGGGGCGTTCGGCTACCCCCAACACGCTGGCCGAGGCCGCCGCCAGGCTCGACGAGCTTCGCGCCGACCTCGACAAGCGGCTCGCCACCGAGAACCCCGTCCAGTTGCATGCCTGCCCGTGGTGCGGCACCCGTCTCGACGCGCGGAGCTACGAGGTCGATGAGGTCGCCGAGCGAATGTACATCCGCTGCCCCGGCAGCGACTGCGACTTCACAGACGGGCTCCCCGTCCATCTGATCGACCAAGCGGTGTACGACGCGCGCCCGACGCTGGTGATCGCCACCGTCGACAAGTTCGCCTCGATGCCGTGGCGCCCGGCGACCTCCGCGCTCTTCAACCTCGACGACCCGCACGACGCCACCCCTCCCCCGGAGTTGATCGTCCAAGACGAGCTTCACCTGATCTCCGGCCCGTTGGGCACCCTCACGGGCCTCTACGAGACCGCTGTGGACGCGCTGGCCGAGTGTCCCAAGGTGATCGCCTCGACTGCGACCATCCGTCGTGCGGCCGACCAGGGTCTCCACCTCTTCGCCCGTGGCGTGCGACAATTCCCGCCCGCCGGTCTGGACGCGCGCGACTCGTGGTTCGCCGTGGAGACTCCGCGAGAGGAGAAGGCCAGCCGCCGCTACGTCGGTCTTCTGGCCCCCGGCACGAGCCAGGCCACGCTGCTCATCCGTACGTACGCCACGCTGCTGCACCGGGCCCTGCACGCCGACACCGACGACAAGGTGCGCGACGCGTATTGGAGTCTCGTCGGCTACTTCAACAGTCTGCGGCTGTTGTCCGCGGCCGAACTCCAGGTCCACGACGACGTCGTGGCCTACCTGGAGGTCCTCGCCGCCCGCGAGGGCGTCGCAGTGCGCCAGGTCGCCAACTACTCGGAGCTGACCAGCCGTATCGACGCCAGCGAGATCCCCACGCGGCTCAAGGGCATCGAGAAGCGGCTCCCCGACGAGGACACCGTGGACGTCCTGCTCGCCACCAACATGATCGCGGTGGGCGTGGACGTGGACCGGCTCGGTTTGATGGCCGTGATGGGCCAACCACAGACGACCGCCGAGTACATCCAGGCGACGAGCCGCGTCGGGCGCGCCCATCCCGGCCTGGTCGCGGTCATGCTCAACTCCACCCGCGCGCGGGACCGTTCTCACTACGAGAACTTCCAGCACTACCACTCCGCTCTCTACCGCGAGGTCGAATCCACGTCCGTGACCCCGTTCTCCGCCCGCGCGCGTGAACGGGGCCTGCATGCGGTGATCGTCGCCCTCGCTCGCATCCTGATCCCGGAGGCCCGCCCGAATGAGGGCGCCGGCAAGGTCGAGGCCTACGAGGGTGTTCTTCGCGGGCGCATCAAGGACCTGTTGCTGAAGCGCGTCGGCGCCGTGACTCCGGAGGAGGCCGACAGCGTTGAGAAGGGCTTCGACGAGTTCGTCGACTGGTGGCTCAGGGAAGCCGACATCCACAACAGTCTGCTCTTCGAACCGCAGAAGGGCAGCCGTGCGCCCGCGCTCCTGAAGCCGTACGACGACGAATCCGACGGCAAGGCGTGGTCGACGCTGTGGAGTCTGCGCGACGTCGACGCCGAGTCCGCCCTGTTCATGGAGGGAACCCGATGACCCCGCCGCCCGCGAGACGCCGCCGGACCGGCGCGAACGGCTCGACGCCCGCCCACAACCTGCCGCGCCGCGGCACAGTCCGGCGCGCCCAGGCGATTACGACGTACGGCGTCGGCTCGCTCGTCGCCGTCGACCACGAGTCCTTCATCGTCTCGGGCCTGGACGAGGCCGACCGGAGCTGGAGCGAGCGCGAGGCACCGCGCATTCACGAGCGGCGTCTGGAACGGCTGCTCGGGGTCGATCACTTCCGGCTGCCGCCGGCGTCCGACGACGACAGCAAGGACGGTCTGCGCGTCCGTCGCTTCCCCTTGATGCATTCCTGCCCCGAATGCAACGAGCTGCAGAAACATCGGGACTTCTCCCCCCCACCAGGTCGAAGCGTCTGCGGCACGTGCGAGGTGGACCTGGTCCCCTCCCGCTTCGTCGTCGCCTGCGAGGCCGGACACCTCGACGAGTTTCCTTACTGGCAGTGGGTGCACCGCTCGGCCGACCCGGGTTCGAGGACGTACGGAAAATGTGGAGGCAAGCTCAGGATGCGCACAACCGGGCGTACCTCCTCGCTCCGCTCGATCGTCATCTCCTGCACCTGCGGGAAGGTGCCCGAGGTCTCGATGGAGGGTTCCTTCCGCAGGAGCGCGTTGAAGGATCTCGGGCTCATGTGCCGGGGCACCCGCCCTTGGCTCGGGCTTTCCGTCCCTGCCGGAGGGTGCGGACGCCCGCTGCGCACGCTGCAGCGCGGTTCCTCCTCGGTGTGGCAGCCGGTGCTGAAATCAGCGCTTTCGATCCCGCCGTGGAGCAGCGGCCGCGCGGATCCGCTCGCGGAGCATTGGGAGGCTCTCCGCCAGTTCGACAAGCCTGAGCACATCAGGATCTATCTCCAGGGCGCGTTCAAGGGCCAGTGTCCGCTTTCGCTCGACGAGGTGATGACGCTGCTCGACGCCGAACGCGAGGAGGAGGCCGAGGGCGACGCAGCCCCGACCTTCGACCACCGCTACCGCGCCCTGCGCAACAAGGAGTACGAGCGCCTGCGCGCCGGCAACGACGAGAGCGAGTACTCCCGCGAGGAGGAATTCGTCTGCGAGTCGCCGCTCGGTGACCAGAGCGTGCTCGAACCGCTGGGTGTCACCGGTCCGATGCTGGTCAAGAAGCTTCGCGAGGTGCGGGCCCTGAAGGCGTTCACCCGTCTCGTCGACGCCGAGTCGACGACCGATGCGAAGGAGATGCCGCTCTCCGAAAACCCCCTGCGTTGGCTGCCGGCCATGGAAGTCCGCGGCGAGGGAGTCTTCCTGCGTCTCGACGAAGAACGACTGAGCACCTGGGAGAAGGCGCCCGCCGTGGCGGCCCGGGCCGAGCGCATGCGGACGGCCCACCAGCGGGTGCTGGAGCAGCGCGCCGACGACCCGAGCCGTGCTGTGCCGTCGCCGGTGACCCCCCGCATGGTGCTGTTGCACACCTTGGCCCATGTCCTCATCAACGAGTGGAGCCTGGAAGCCGGCTATCCAGCCGCCTCACTGCGTGAGCGGCTCTACGCCGCCGACGACATGTCGGGCGTGCTCGTGTATACGGCGACCAGTGACTCGGCAGGCAGCCTCGGAGGACTCGTGGCGCAGGGCGAGCCGAAACGCCTCGACCAGGCGATCCGTTCGGCCGTCCGCCGCGCCGAGTGGTGTTCCTCGGACCCGCTGTGCGTCGAGTCCGAGGCCTCCGGCACCATCGGGACCAACCTCGCGGCCTGTCACGCCTGCGTGATGCTCCCCGAGACGAGCTGCGAGCACAACAACATCCTGCTCGACCGCGCATTGCTCGTCGGCACTCCGGACGACGCGCTCCCGGGCTTCTTCGCGCCCCTGTTGTGACGGCCGAATTGACGGGAGGGGATACATGAAACCCGCCTCCTCACCCACGGCTGACGAGTGGCGTCAAGCCGCGTTGTTCGACCGGAGCCGGGCCCGGTCGCTGTACCCCTCTCTCACTCGGCTCGCGGGAGGCCGCTCCGTCCGGCCACGCGTTCAGCGGCGCATGTCGAGCCGGCCGCCCACGAAGTCGTACACCGCCTCATACACCGCCCCCGGCGCGTCCAGATGCACGTCATGCCCCGCCCCCGCCACCACCTCAACCCGTGTCCCCGGGCGGCGGGCCTGCATCTTCTTCGCCTCCTCAGCCGGCATCGTGCCCTTCTCGCCCCGCAGGACCAGCGTCGGGCAGGTGATCCAGGACCAGTCCGACCAGTAGTTCTCCGTCGCCAGTTCCCTCACCGCTGCGATCATCGTGTCGCGGTCCACGCGCGGGTGGTAGCCGTCCTCCCGCCTCTCCAGGCCGCGTGTCCATGCCTCGTGGCCGAAGAAGGACGTCGCTGCGGAGAAGGTCGGGAACGGGGCCGGCCAGCTGTCCAGCCATCGCGCGATGTCGCCCGGCAGTGACGGGTTGGCGCACGCCGGGCCTGCCTCGATCAGGGTCAGGTGGGTGACCAGGGTGGGGTGGCGGGCGGCCAGGAGGAGGGCGGTCAGGCCGCCCAGGGACTGGCCGATCAGCGTCACGGGGGGCAATCCCAGACGGTCGATCAAGGCCACCGCGTCCGTGACCGCCGCCGCGCGGGTCATGTCCGCCGGGGTGCGTGTGCTCGCGCCGTGGCCCCGGGCGTCGTAGCGGATCACTCTGTGACCGTCGGACAGGAGGAGGGGGATCAGGTCGTCCCATTCGCCCATGTGGCCCGCCAGGCCGTGGAGGAGGACGATCGGCGGGCCCGGGGTGTCGGCCGGGCCCTGGTCGTCGTAGGCGATGTCCGTGCCGTCCGGGGTCGTCAAGTAGCGCACACGGCAGTGTTGGCCGGACGGCCCGGCCGGCGCCAGTCGATATGCAGTCGGCGCTCGGCTCGGGCCTCCGTGTCTAGTGGTGCGGTGCCAGGTCGGCTCGGCCGAACAGCAGGGCGTAGCCCGGGGGGAGTTCGGCGAGGATGCGGGTCGTCAGGTCCTCGCCGATCAGGGGCGGCAGGACGCTCAGGACCGAGCTGACGTCCCAGCGGGCCGTGGCCGGGGTCGCACCCTCGATGCGGGCCGCCACCGAGTCCACGAACTCCGCTGCCGTCAGGCGGCGGGTGGCCGGGATCTGGGAGGCGACCACGCAGGCCGCCTGGGGCGGGAGGGACTGCGCGAGGGCCACGCGTTCCTCGCCGATCACCTGGCCGCCCAGTGCCGACAGGACGATGCGGGTGACCGTCTCGGCCTCCGCTCTCGTCGGGTACTGGCCCATCTCCTTCACCGCATCGGTCAACGCCCGCCAACCGTCGTCCCCTGCCGTGGCCTTGCGGGGCATCGGCGGGGCGGGGGTCGGTGTCCTCAACGGCGTCGTGTTCGGCAGCAGTGTCGTCGTGTTCGGCACCGTCGTCGTCATGTGCGGCGTCCTCCTCCGGGTTCCCGATCGTTCGCGCGCGCCGGGCTGTGTCGAGCCGTGGCGCCCGTAACCGAATCCCCTGCCGGGCGGTTCGTACACGTCTCACATCTCGGATATGGCGTGAAACCCTCGCGTGTGAGGGTGAGGGCCGACGCGTTGCGCGGGTCGGGGCCTCCTACCGGCCCCGACCCGTCACCGGCCGCGCTCAGCCGTTCAGTTGCTTGCGCTGCCCGCCGGCTCCGCTGATCTGGATACGGCGCGGCTTCGCCTGTTCCGCCACCGGGATGCGCAGGGTCAGGACGCCGGCCTCGTACGACGCGTCGATGCGTTCGGTGTCGAGCGTCTCGCCGAGGAACAGCTGGCGGGTGAAGGTGCCGGTGGGCCGTTCGGCGACGAGCACCTCCGCGTCCTGCGGCGCGGGCGACCGGCGCTCGGCGCGGACGTTGAGGACGTTGCGTTCGACGTCGAGTTCGATCGACTCGGGGTCGATGCCGGGGAGGTCGAAGTGGACCAGGAAGTCGTCCCCGGACCGGTAGGCGTCCATCGCCATCGCCGTCGGGCGGGCCATGGCGCCGAAGACCTGCTGCGTGACCCTGTCGAGCTCACGGAACGGGTCGGTACGCATGAGCATCACTGGTCACTCCCTTCGATGCCTACGTGCTGTACGTGGTGCCTCATGCGGGGGCTTCCCTTTTTATATAGCTCCGGGGAGGAAAGTTGACAAGGGGAGACTCAGGAACAGGTCGCTGCCGTGCCGGGTTAACCTCGGGGCAGACCGACACAGGAGGCAGGCATGGCGAAGGTTCCCAGCTCGGTGATCGCCGCGGGCGGGCTCGTCGGCGGGTACGGCGTGGCCCGCTGGACCAAGAAGCGGCAGCTCGGCGGGGCCGTACTGGCCGTCGCCGGTGCCGCCGCCGCTCAGCAGTGGCGCGCCCGGGCCGGCGGCAGGGCCGCGGGTGCGCTGACCGCCGCGTACGTCGCCGCCTTCGCCGGGTCGCACCCGCTCGCCAAGAAGGTGGGCGCCTGGCCGGCCGTCTTCGGTGTCGCGGGCGCCGTCGCCCTCGCCTCCTGGGCCGTCGCCGACCGCGACACCGGCCGGCCGTAGGCGACCGGCGACCGGCGACCCGGTAAGCAACGCCCGGCGACCAATGGCAACGCCCGACGCCCACGGTGACCCACCGCGGGCGTCAGCGTCACAAACCCGTCAGGCCCGTCGGCCCCGTCGCCCCCGTCAGCCCTACGCCGTCGCCGTCCTGGACCCCGGACGCCCCGACGCCGTACCGGCAGCACCGGCCGCGCCCGACGCCTTCTTCGCCACCGCCGTCAGCGGCTCGGCGATGTCCTCCAGCGAGCGGCGTTCCGCGTTCACCGCGAGGAACGCCGCCACCAGCCCGGCCACGCACATCAGCGCCGCGCCGATGGAGAACGCCAGCACCGTGTCGCCGACCTCGCCGGTGCCCGTGAGGTCGGCGAACAGCATGGGTCCGCTGATGCCGCCGGCGGCCGTGCCGAGGGCGTAGAAGAAGGCGATGGACATCGCCCGCGTCTCCATCGGGAAGATCTCGGACACCGTCAGGTACGCGCTGCTCGCGCCCGCCGAGGCGAAGAACAGCACCGCGCACCAGCAGGCGGTCAGGGTCGTCGCGTTCAGGTGGCCCTGGTCGAACAGCCAGGCCGTGCCGAACAGCAGCAGGCCGGACAGCAGGTAGGTGGAGGCGATCATCACCCGGCGGCCGACCGTGTCGAAGAGCTTGCCCAGCAGCAGCGGGCCGCAGAAGTTGCCGACCGCGATGACCGCGAAGTAGTAGCCGGTGTGGTCGGACGGCACGTCGAAGAACGTCGTCAGGATCGCGCCGAAGCCGAAGGTGATCGCGTTGTAGAGGAACGCCTGGCCGATGAAGAGGGCGAAGCCGAGGATCGAGCGGCGGCGGTAGCGGGCGAAGACCGTGCGGGCGATCTCCACGAACGACACGCTGCGGCGCTGGTGGATGGTGATCTCGCCCTCGGGCTCCGGCAGCCGCACGCCGCCCTTGTCCGACTCCACCTGCCGTTCGATGGAGGAGACGATCTCCTCCGCCTCCCGGTCCCGGCCGTGGATCAGCAGCCAGCGCGGGCTCTCCGGGACGTGACGCCGTACGAGCAGGATGACCAGGGCGAGGACGGCGCCGAGCGCGAAGGTCAGCCGCCAGCCGACGTCCTTGGGCAGGATCGCGGTGTTCAGCGCGAGGATCGACAGCAGGGAGCCGCCGACGGCGCCCAGCCAGAAGCTGCCGTTGATCATCAGGTCGACGCGGCCGCGATAGTTCGCCGGGATCAGCTCGTCGATCGCGGAGTTGATGGCCGCGTACTCGCCGCCGATGCCGAAGCCGGTGAGGAAGCGGAAGAGGAAGAACCACCAGGCGTCGAAGGAGATCGCGGTGAGGGCGGTGGCGGCCAGATACACCGCCAGGGTGATCATGAAGAGTTTTTTACGCCCCCAGCGGTCGGTCAGCCGGCCCCAGAACAGGGCGCCGGCGCAGGCACCGGCCACATAGAGGGCCGCGGCGGTGCCGGTGATCTGGCCGGAACTGATGTCCAGTCCGCTGCCGGACTCCGACAGCCGGCTGGCGATGTTGCCGACGACGGTGACCTCGAGGCCGTCCAGGATCCAGACGGTGCCGAGGCCTATGACGATGGTCCAGTGCCAGCGGGACCACGGCAGGCGGTCGAGACGGGCGGGGATGTTCGTGGTGACGGTACGGCCGGTCTCGGCCTCCGCGGTGGTCATGGGCACCCTCCTCCTTGAGCGGACCGCTCGTTCGGGTGCCCGGCCGGCGCTGCTTTACGCTCCCAGCGCCTGCGTCACGACGTAGATCAGCAGGCCGGCCAGGGAGCCCACGACGGTGCCGTTGATCCGGATGAACTGCAGGTCGCGGCCGATGTGCGCCTCGATCTTGCGGGTGGTGTGCTCGGCGTCCCAGCCCGCGACGGTGTCCGTGATGAGGGAGGTGATCTCCTTGCGGTAGGTGGTGACGACGTGCACGGCCGCGCCCTCCACCCAGCGGTCGACCTTGCCCTGCGTGGCCGGGTCGGACGCCATCCGGGCGCCGAGGGCGAGCAGGGAGGAGCGCACCCGCAGCCGCAGTTCGCTGCGTTCGTCCTCCGCCGCGGAGACGATCATGGAGCGGACGGCGGTCCACGCGGACGCGATCAGGTCCTGGACCTCGCCGCGGCCGAGCACCTCGCCCTTGAGCCGCTCCACCCGGGAGCGGGTGTCGGTGTCGGACTGCAGATCGCCGGCGAAGTCGGTGAGGAAGCGGTCGAGGGCGCCGCGCGCGGGGTGCGAGGGCATGTCGCGCATCTCGGCGCAGAAGCGCAGCAGTTCCTTGTAGACGCGCTCGCCGACCTTGCGGTCCACGAACCGCGGGGTCCAGCCGGGCGCGCCGCCCTGCACGGCGCCCATCACCGAGTCGCCGTGCAGCACCAGCCAGTCGTGGGCGCGGGTGACGATCAGGTCGACGACGCGTTTGTGGCCGCCGTCGGCGACGACCTTCTCCAGCATCTTGCCGAGCCCCGGGCCGATCTCCTGGGCGTTCGCGCGACGGGTGATGGCCTCGCCGACCACCGCCTGCACATCGGAGTCGCGCAGCACGGTCAGCGCGCCGCGCAGGGCCGTGGACAGTTCGGCGGTCACCCGGTCCGCGTTCGCGGGTTCGGCGAGCCAGGCGCCGAGCCGGCTGCCGATGCCGACGGCGCGCAGCCGCTGCCGTACGACGTCCTCGGAGAGGAAGTTCTCGCCGACGAACTCGCCGAGGGAGATGCCGAGCTGGTCCTTCTTGTTCGGGATGATCGCGGTGTGCGGGATGGGCAGGCCGAGGGGGTGGCGGAAGAGGGCGGTGACCGCGAACCAGTCGGCGAGCGCGCCGACCATGCCGGCCTCGGCGGCCGCGGCGACGTAGGCCGCCCAGGCGCCCGCGCCGGACTCGTCGGCCCACTTGGCGAGGACGTAGACGACGGCGACGAGGACGAGCAGACCGGTCGCGGTGAGTTTCATGCGGCGCACGCCGCGGCGGCGTTCCTCGTCGGCGGGGCCGAAGGCGGTCATGGCGCGCGTGGGCGTCTCGCCGGCCTTTATCTCCGTTTCCATCCGCTCCGTCCGCTCCGTCCGGTCCATCCGATCATGGTTTCTTCACCCATTGTCTCTTTCCGGATCCCTCCTGCCCTGCAGGAGCGACTCCGGGGGCCGGTGAAAGGTTCCCGGCCGGCCGTCGACCCGGGGGCAACGGGGGGCTGTGCGCGGTGCTTTCTTCCTCATGTCGCATCATGAGGTGATCCTTTCGGAGTACCGGGCACCCGACCCGGGCTCCCGTTGTCCGAGGAGACACATACCCCCATGGCCAGGCGTCACGGTTATGCCCTGCTCTGCGCGATCGTCGCCCTCATCACGGTCGTGTCCGTCGGCATCTATGCCGCCGTGAACGACGGCTTGCCCGGCCGGGCCGGGACGGCCTCCACGCCGTACGACTCCGCCCACCCCGCCTCCACCGGGCGGTGGGTCGGCTCCTGGTCCGCCTCGCCGTCCGGTCATGAGCCCGGTACCGACGCCAGGGGCGTGGCCGGGCGGTCGGTGCGCAACGTGGTGCACACCGGCGTCGGCGGTACGAGTGCCCGGATCACGCTGTCCAACCTCTACGGCCGGACACCGCTGACCCTCACGGACGCCTCCCTCGCCGTCGCCGCCGGATCCGGCACGGCCGCGGCGCGGCCCGGCAGCATGCGGCGGCTGACGTTCGGCGGGGCCACGCGGGTCGTCGTCCCGGCCGGCGCCGAGGTGGTCAGCGACCCCGTGCGGATCGTGCTCCCACCGGACAGCGATGTGCTGGTCAGCACCTACTCCCCCACCCCGTCCGGACCCGTCACCATCCACCGGGTGGCACGGCAGATCTCCTACGCCGCCGACGGCGACCACACACAGAGCCAGAGCGCCGATCCGTACACCACGCTCGTGCCGTACTGGCGCTACCTGACCGCGCTGGACGTGCTGAGCGACACCTCGGACGGCACCGTCGTCCTGCTCGGTGACTCGATCACCGACGGGTCGGGGTCGACACAGGGCGCCAACCGGCGCTGGCCGGACGTGCTCTCGGACCGGCTGCGGGCCGCCCTGCTCGACGGCCGGGACGTGCCGCGCTACGCGGTGGTCAACGCCGGTATCAGCGGCAACCGCGTGCTGGTCGACGGGGACGGCCTGTCCACGGACAACCCCAGCGCCCTGCACCGCTTCGAGCGGGACGTGCTCGGCCGCCCCGACGTGAAGGCCGTCGTCATCGACCTCGGCGTCAACGACATCCTGCGCCCGCGTACGCCCGCCGCCCCCGAGCGCATCGTCGAGGGGCTGCGCGCCCTGGTGCGGCAGGCCCACGCGCACGGGCTGAAGGTGATCGGGGCGACGCTGACGCCGTTCGGCGGGCACGCCTGGGACACCGAGGAGCGCGAGACCGTACGCCGGCAGGTCAACGCGCAGATCCGCGCGGGCCGGGTGTTCGACGCGGTGGTCGACTTCGACAAGGCGCTGCGTGATCCGTACGACCCGCGGCGACTGCGGGCGGAGTACGACTGCGGGGACCACCTGCATCCCAGCGACCGGGGGTACCGGCGCATGGCGGAGGTGTTCGACCTGCGGGAGCTGACAGGCGGGCCCGCCGCGGTGCAGCGGGCGGCGGCCTGACCACGAGGCGCCTCGGGGCAGGGGGGCTGCGGCCTGACCACACGGCACCACGGTCCCGTCGGCGCCCGGTCGGACGCCTGGTACTCCCCGCCGACGGACGCCCAGTAGTCCCCGTGGCCGGACGCCTAGTACTCCCCGTGCCTCCTGCGCTCCCGGTCCTCCCGGCGTTCCTCCCGCCGTTCCTCCCGGCGTCGGCGGTGCAGGTCGCGGTGGTCGTCGTGCAGGCGGCGGTGGGCCTCGCGGACATCCTCGTGGAAGCCCGACTGGATCTCGCGGAGCGTCTTGCCGCGGTCCAGCTTCTCGCGGCGGCGCTCCTCCTTCAGGCGCAGCCGCTCCGCGCGGGGCAGCTTGCGTTCGACGCCGACTCCGCCCCAGAAGGCGAAGCCGGTGACGATCACGCGGGGGCCGCCGGGGTCGCCCACGACGTCGGCCTCCGTCTGGTCGAAGCCGCCCATGACGCCGATGCCGCGGACGACGACCTCGACGCCGGGCGGTACGACGATGTTCACACCGCCCATGATCGCCACGCAGTTGATCACGACCTCACGGTCCGCGAACACAGCGTCCCGCAGGTCCAGTTCGCCGCCGCCCCAGAAGGCCACGCAGTCCATGCGGCGCGGCACCGTCCAGCGGCCCTTGCGCTGGAAACCGGACATGACGGCCACGGCCCACTGCGAGGAGCCGTCGCCGCCGACGATCCGGTCCCGCCAACCCCCGCTCTCCTGCGGCTCCTTGGTCAGGCAGACCGCCGGGGCCGGCGCGCCCGCGGCCGGCAGGTCACGGGTGATCGGGGCCAGTTGGCCGTAGGTGCGCGCCTGGTACGTCGCGTCGAGCCGTTCTTCGAACTCGGCCATGTCCAGGCGCCCTTCGGCGAGGGCGTCCCGCAGGATCTCGGCGACCCGCTCGCGATCGGCATCGGACGCGCGGAGGTCCGGGACTGCGTCGTCGGTCATGCCAGCAGCCTACGAGAACCACCGGTCGGCGGCTACGAAACCGACTCCTCGGCCGGACGGGGCGGCTGCCCGGCGGGACGGGACGGCTGCTCCGCGTACATCCGCGCGATCACGGCCTCGATGTCCGGCTCGCGCACCGACAGATCCACCAGCGGGTACCGCGTCGCGAGCCGGGCCACCAGCGGCGCCGCCGACTCCGACGCCGGGAACGCCAGCCACTGGCGCGGGCCCTCGACCCGTACCACCCGGGCGGGGGCGGGCGCGTCGATCGGCGGGAGTTCGCGTTCCAGGTCGATCACGAGCGTGCGCTCGCTCTCGCCCGCCTCGTGCAGTCCGGCGAGCGGGCCATCGTACATCAGACGGCCGTGGTCGATGACCATGACCCGGGAGCACAGTTGCTCGATGTCCTGCAGGTCGTGCGTGGTCAGCAGGATTGTCGTGCCGCGTTCGGCGTTCAGGTCCCGCAGGAAGGCGCGGACCTTCGCCTTCGACACGACGTCCAGGCCGATCGTCGGCTCGTCCAGGTACAGCACCTCGGGGTCGTGCAGCAGCGCCGCCGCGATGTCGCCGCGCATCCGCTGGCCCAGTGACAGCTGGCGGACCGGCACGTCCAGCAGCTCACCCAGCTCGAGCAGTTCGACACAGCGCTCGAGGTTCTCCCGGTAACGGGCGTCCGGCACCCGGTACATGCGGTGCACCAGCCGGTAGGAGTCGATGAGCGGCAGGTCCCACCACAGCGTCGTGCGCTGCCCGAACACCACGCCGATGCGGTGCGCGAGCCGGGTGCGTTCGCGGGAGGGGTCGATGCCGGCGACGCGCAGCCGGCCGCCGCTCGGGGTGAGGATGCCGGTCAGCATCTTGATCGTGGTCGACTTCCCGGCGCCGTTCGGGCCGATGTAGCCGACCATCTCGCCGCGCGCGACGGTGAAGGACAGCGCGTCGACGGCCCGCACCTGCCGCCGCTCCCGCCGCAGGAACCCGGTCCTGCGGCGGACGTCGAAGACCTTCTCCACCCGGTCGACCTCGATGAACGGATCGGTCATGCCCCACTCCACTCCCTGCGCTCCGCTACGACGGCCGCCTCCCCGTGCTCCGCCACGCCCCTCAGCTCCCCGTGCTTCGCCACGCCCGTCAGCTCCCCGTGCTCCGCCACGCCCCTCAGCTCCCCGTGCTCCGCCACGCCCGTCAGCTCCCCGTGCTCCGCCACGCCCCTCAGCTCCCCGTGCTCCGGTACGCCCGCAGCCCCGCCCGCCAGGCGGCCGCGGCCAGGGCGCAGCACACCACTGCCACCAGCGGGGGCGCGAACGCCACCCAGCGGGGCAGGTCCAACGGCATGGGCAACCCGAGGACGTACGCCGCCGGCACCCAGTTCACGAACGCCAGCGGCAGCACGAACACCACCCCGCGCACCAGCTCCGTGCCGAACACCGTCGGCGGATACTGCAGCAGCGTCGTCCCGCCGTAGGTGAAGGCGTTCTGCACCTCCGAGGCGTCCTGCGCCACGAACTGGAAGGCCGCGCCCGCCACGAACACCGCGCAGAAGATCACCCAGCCGCTGAGCAGCATCACCGGCATCAGCACCAGCCGCAACGGTGTCCAGTCGATGTCCAGCCGCAGCAGCGCCCAGCCCAGCACCAGCGCGCCCTGGGTGACCCGGCCCAGCCGGCGCAGGCCGAAGCGGTCGGCGGCGATCTGCGCCAGCACCGGCGCGGGACGCACCAGCAGGATGTCGAGGGTGCCGTCGCGCACGCGCCGGCCGAGCCGGTCCATCGAGCCGATCGCGAGGTCGGCCCCGCCGAAGGCGACGGAGGAGGCGCCGTAGAGGAAGGCGACCTGGGTGAGCGAGTAGCCGCCGAGGGCGTCCACGCGGGAGAACATCAGCAGGATCGCGACGAAGTCCAGGCCGGTCAGCGCGAAGTTGCCGAGCGTGGTCAGCGCGAAGGAGGTGCGGTAGGCGAGAGTGGAGCGGATCCACATCGCGGCGACCAGGCGGTACGCCCGCGCCGCCGCTCTCACACGGCCCGTCTCAGCCACCTTGGACCACCACCCTGCGGGTCGCCACCGACTGCACGACCCGTCCGGCCGCGAGCAGCGCCGCGGCCCAGCCGGCCTGGAAGGCGTACGTCGGCCACGGGTCGGCGTGTCCCAGCAGCACGTCGGCCGGGGCCTGGAGCAGCGACGACCAGGGCAGTGCGCGCATGACGTCGCCGAGCGCGCCCGGGAACAGGTTCAGCGGCAGCATCATGCCGGAGCAGAAGGTGCCGGTGATCATCAGCATCTGCAGCACGCCGGTGCCGTCCAGCAGCCAGAACGCGGTGAGCGCGATCAGGTAGCGGATGCCGAAGCCGACCACCATCGCCAGCGCCACGGCGACGAGGAAGGCGACCCAGGTCGCGGCGTGCGTGGGCAGGGCCACCGGGAAGAACAGCGCGCCGAAGGTGAAAGGAATCACGCCGCGGCCGAGCAGCTGGAAACAGGCCCGGCCCAGATCGGCGGCCAGCCACCACAGCTGCAGGTCGGCCGGGCGGTACAGGTCGATGGCGATGTCGCCGGTGCGGATACGCTCCATCAGCTCGTCCTCGACGCCCCCGCCGCCGAGCGCGAGGGTGGACAACAGCGCCTGCCCGAGCCAGACATACGTCGTCGCCTGGGCCTGGTCGTAGCCGCCGAGGTGTGGTTTTTCGTCCCACAGGGCCAAGTAGGTGTATACCAAGATCAACCCGAAGACGGTGTTCGTGAACACTCCGGCGACCGTGGCCGCCCGATACGTCGCGTACCGTCTGAAACCGCCTACCGCGACGGCCGTGTACAACCGCCCCGCTCCCACGCCGACGACCTCCCGGCTCGTCCCGGCACCGAAGCGCAGGAGCCTAGTGCGTGTCCGCCGCGGTCCGCCACGCGTTTTCCGGCCGGAGGCGGAGCGGGGCGGGGCCCCCCGGGAACGGAACGCCCGCTGCGAGAGTCTTCAATGGGGGCGCCGGTGGCGTAAGTGGGCGCTGACGGCGCATGTGGGCGCCGGCAGGCGTAGTAGGCCGTACGAGAACGTACGACGCGAAACAGGAGTCCGTGCACGAGATGAGCGACGAGCCGCAGCAGCCGAACCCGGGCTCGGCGAAGCAGGAGCCCGGGCCGGGCGCCGACCCCAAGGCCGCCCGAGTCGCCAGGGCCGCGCGTGCGGCGGCGGCCGCGAGGGCGGCGGGGGCCGAACGGGCCGACGGGACCGCGGGGGCCGACCGGCAGGCCGACGGGGCCGGGCGGGACGCCACCGACGGCGGGACCGGACCGGCCCCCGGCACGCAGGCCGACGCGGCCGGGCGGGCCGACGGCGCTGGGCGGGACGCCAAGGCCGCCGGAGGCGCCAGGGGCGGGCAGGCCGCCGACGCCGCGCGGACCGCCAAGGGCACCGGAGCCGGACAGGCCGCCGAGGCAGCACGCACCGCCAAGCGCACCGAAACCGGACAGGCCGACGAAGTCGGGGGCGCCGGCAAGAGCACCGCAGTCGGACCGGTCTCCGGCACGCGGGCCGCCAGGGCCGCCAGGGCCGGGCGGGACACCGCGCCCGCACCCGAGGGTGACTCCGACACCACCCAGGTCCTCCGCGCCGTCGGCACCGGGCGGCAGCCCAAGGGCACGCGTGCCCCGGGCGGCGCACAGACTCCGGCAGCCGAGTCCGCCACGGCGGGACCGGCCACCGGCGACACGCAGGCCACCGGCAAGGCCACCGGCGGCGCAGACCGTCACCCCCGGGCCACGCGGTTCGCGTCGCGGGGCGCAGGCGCCGTGTCGGCCGGAAGCGCCGCGGGCGCCGCCGTATCGTCCCCGGGCGCCACAGGAGCCGTACCGCCCGCGAGTGCGGCCGGCGGCGTACCCCCCGCGAGTGCCGCGGGCGCCATGTCCTCCCCGCTGGCCACCGGTTCCGCCCGTGGAGCCGCAACCACCCGCGGTGCCCGCAGCGCACCCAGCACCGCCACCACCCAGGCCACCGCCCCGGCCACCGCGGCCGCCCAGGCCGGCGCCACCGCGCACGCGGCCGGAACCGGCGGGGCCCCGCACTCCCCCGCGTCCACGCGTACCGCCGCCGGAGCCACCGGCCCCGCCGCGGCCACCGCGGCCATGCAGGCCACCGGCGCCGGAGGGACCGGCGGGACCGGCGACGACAGGGGGACCGGCGGCGGAGGAGGCTCCGGCGGCGGCAAGAAGGGCAAACGGCCCCGCCGTACCGGATGGCGGCGGCTGTTCCCGACCTGGCGGATGCTGCTCGGCACCTTCGTCATCGGTGTGCTGGCCGTGGCCGGGGCCTTCTTCCTCGGGTACTCCATGGTGAAGATCCCCTCGGCGAACGCGGTCGCGACCAAGCAGGCCAACGTGTACCTGTACGCCGACGGCAGCGAGATCGCCCGCGACGGCGACGTCAACCGGGAGAGCGTCTCCCTCGCCCAGGTCTCCAAGGCCGCACAGCACTCCGTGCTCGCCGCCGAGGACCGCGACTTCTACACCGAGTCGGCCGTCGACCCCAAGGCCATGGTCCGCGCCGCCTGGAACACCGCCACCGGCAAGGGCAAGCAGTCCGGCTCCACGATCACCCAGCAGTACGTGAAGAACTACTACCTGGGCCAGGAACAGACCGTCACCCGCAAGGTGAAGGAGTTCTTCATCGCGATCAAGCTCGACCGCGAGACGAGCAAGGACCGCATCCTCGAGGGCTACCTCAACACCAGCTTCTTCGGCCGCAACGCCTACGGCATCCAGGCCGCCGCCCGCGCCTACTACGGCGTCGACGCCGTCGACCTGGACGCAGCCCAGGGCGCCTACCTCGCCTCCCTGCTCAACGCCCCCAGCGAGTACGACGTCGTCGCCCACCCCGAGAACCGCCGCGCCGCCGAAGCCCGCTGGAACTACGTCCTGGACGGCATGGTCAAGAAGGGCTGGCTGCCCCAGGCCGAGCGGACCGGGATGAAGTTCCCCGCGCCGAAGCAGGCCACCGCACCCACCAGCATGTCCGGCCAGCGCGGCTACATCGTCGACGCCATCAAGGACTACCTGCGCGACAACAAGATCCTCGACCCCGACGACCTGGAGCGCGGCGGCTACCGCATCACCACCACCCTGCAGAAGGACAAGCAGGACGCCTTCGTCCAAGCCGTCAACGACAAACTGGTCAGCAAGCTCGACAAGAAGAACAACAAGGCCGACCGGTACGTCCGGTCCGGCGGCGCCTCCGTCGACCCGAAGACCGGCAAGGTCGTCGCCATGTACGGCGGCATCGACTACGTCAAGCAGTACACCAACGGCGCCACCCGCGGGGACTTCCAGGTCGGCTCCACCTTCAAGCCGTTCGTGTTCACCTCGGCCGTGGAGAACGGCGCCACCACCCAGGACGGCCGCCCCATCACCCCCAACACCATCTACGACGGCACCAACAAGCGGCCGGTCCAGGGCTGGGACGGCGACAGCTACGCCCCCGAGAACGAGGACCAGCGCTCCTACGGCCCCATCACCGTCCGCGAGGCCACCGACAAGTCCGTCAACGCCGTGTACGCGCAGATGGCCGTCGACGCCGGCCCCGCCAAGGTCAAGCAGACCGCGATCGACCTCGGCCTGCCCACGGACACCAAGGAGCTCTACGCCTCACCGTCGATCGCACTCGGCGTGGCCAACGCCAGCGTGCTGGACATGGCCGAGGCCTACGCCACGCTCGCCAACCACGGCAAACACGGCACGTACACCCTGATCGACAAGATCACCAAGGACGGCGAGACCGTCCCGTTGCCCTCGCGGCAGACCCGCCAGGCCGTCAGCCGCGAAGCCGCCGACACCACCACGGCGATCCTCCAGAGCGTCGTCGACAACGGCACCGCGACCGCCGCGCAGGCCGCCGACCGCCCCGCCGCGGGCAAGACCGGCACCGCCGAGAAGGACACCGCCGCCTGGTTCGCCGGATACACCCCGGACCTCGCCACCGTCGTGTCGGTGATGGGCCAGGACCCGGACACCGCCGCCCACAAGCCGCTGTACGGCGCGCTGGGCCTCGACCGCATCAACGGCGGCGGCGCGCCCACCGAGATCTGGGCGCAGTACACCAAGGACGCGCTGAAGGACACGCCCGTCAGCGACTTCGACCTGGAACTGGAGGACGGCGCGGACACCCCGCAGGCCCCGCCCAGCGACCCCGGCCAGGACCAGACCGGCACGGTCGGCGGCACCGACGGCGGCACGACCGGCGACACCGGCACGACCGGCGGCCAGGGCACCCAGGGTCAGCTCCAGGGGCAGACGCAGGGCCAGACCGGCGGCACCCCGACCACCGGCGGCACCGGCACCAACGGCGGCACGACCGGCGGCACCCCGACCACCGGCGGCACCGGCACCAACGGCGGCACGACCGGCGGCACCCCGACCACCGGCGGCACCGGCACCAACGGCGGCGGAGGCACCACCGGCGGCCAGGGCACCACGGGCGACACCACCGGCGGCGGGGGAACCGCCACCGGCGGGGGCACCGACGGCGGGGGCGGCACGGACACCGGAACGACCAACGGCGGCACGTCCCCCTAGCCAGGGCTCCATCGGCCCGTTCAGTGGCCGGACGTCGCCTTCAGCCCCACGACGGCGACCAGCAGCAGACAGATGAAGAAGATCCGGGCGGCGGTGGCCGGCTCATCGAGCACCACCATGCCGAGCACCGCCGCACCGGCCGCGCCGATGCCCACCCACACGCCGTAGGCCGTACCGATGGGCAGGGAACGCGCGGCGTACGACAGCAGCACCATGCTCACGACGATGCCGGCACCGGTGAACACGCTCGGCCACAGCCGGGTGAATCCCTCGCTGTACTTCATCCCGACCGACCAGCCGACCTCGAGCAGACCGGCGACGACAAGCAGAACCCAGGCCATGACGGCACCTCCGGAAGATCACTTCTGAACGGGGGTGCGTCGTCTTTGCGATGAGCCCGGTACGGCGCGTCTCGTCGGGCGGTCTCCTTCGAAGGTAGCAAAGGGCAGCACAAAGGGGCTGGTGACCATGGTCACCAGCCCCTTCAGGACCGTCAGGTCACAGATACAGGCCCGTGGAGTCCTCCGAGCCCTCGAACCGGTCGGCGGCCACCGCGTGCAGATCGCGCTCGCGCATCAGCACGTACGCGATGCCGCGCACCTCGACCTCCGCCCGGTCCTCCGGGTCGTACAGGACCCGGTCGCCCGGCTCCACGGTCCGCACGTTCTGCCCCACCGCGACGACCTCCGCCCAGGCCAGCCGCCGGCCGACCGCCGCCGTGGCCGGGATCAGGATGCCGCCGCCGGAACGCCGCTCACCCTCGCTGGTGTCCTGCCGCACGAGGACGCGGTCGTGCAGCATGCGGATGGGCAGCTTGTCGTCGTGGGTGCTGTCGTTTCTGTTGGCGCTCACGCCACTGAACCTACCTGCCTGAACCGGATGCCTACGCGGGTGGGTGGGTCAGCCCCTACGGCGCCGGGTGCTCAGCGTGAGCAGACCGACGACACCGACCACGGCCAGGGCGACGGGCACCACGCGCTCCAGCCGGGGCGCTCCCTCCTCGTCCGTGAACTGCGCCTTCACCTCCGTGACCACCCGGTTGACCTGGACATAGGCCCGGCCCACCGTGTGGTCGAGGTTGGCGACGACCTTGGCCTTCGCGTCCCCGACGATCGTCTTCGGGTGCACCCGCACCCCGATCTCGTCCAGCGTCGCGGCCAGCACCTGACGACGGTGCCTGATGTCCGCCTCGATCTGCGCCGGGGTTCTCGTGTCCGACGTGTCCGCCACCGTACGGCCTCCGAAGTAAGAGGATGCTGTTGTGGACAGTCTGTCAGTTCCTGGTCCCGCCGCACTGTCAGGACCCCCGGTTACGCTAGTCCGATGAGCGAGCGACTCCAGCCGGGGGACGTGGCCCCCGCCTTCACCCTGCCCGACGCCGACGGCAACGAGGTGTCCCTGGCGGACCACAAGGGCCGCAAGACCATCGTCTACTTCTACCCCGCCGCGCTGACGCCGGGCTGCACGAAGCAGGCGTGCGACTTCACGGACAATCTCTCGCTGCTGGCCGGCGCGGGCTACGACGTGATCGGCATCTCCCCCGACAAGCCGGAGAAGCTGGCGAAGTTCCGCGAGCAGGAGTCCCTGAAGGTGACTCTCCTCGCCGACCCCGACAAGGAGGTCCTTCAGGCGTACGGCGCCTTCGGCGAGAAGAAGCTCTACGGCAAGACGGTCGTCGGCGTCATCCGCTCGACGGTCGTCGTCGACGAGGACGGCAAGGTCGAACGCGCCCTGTACAACGTCAAGGCGACGGGCCACGTAGCCAAGATCATCAAGGACCTCGGCATCTGAGGAACGTTTGAGCAGGCCGGCGGCCCGCCCCGGGGGAAACCCCGGTGCGGGCCGCTTGCCGTTCCCGGCGTGACTGTCGGATAACCCAATCGTTACTCCGTGTGAGTCACGAACGCGTGACCGGGACGGAGGGGGCTCGATGGGGGCCAGTGCGTACACCAGGGAGCGGCTGGAGGAGGCGGCTCGGGGGGCGCGGACGTTGTCCGAGGCGTGTGTGAGGTTGGGGGTGGATCCGCGGAGCTCGACGCGGCGGTATGTCCGGGAGCGGATGAGGCGGCTTGGGGTGGACACCTCGCACTTCGAGCGCGAGGTGAAGTGGACGAGGGAGGTGCTCGAGCGGGCGGTGGCGGCCTCCACGAACATGTGCGAGGTGCTGCGGCACCTGGGGCTGGAGGTGGTGGGCGGCCACCACACGCACATCAGTCGGCGTGTGAAGGCGTACGGGATCGACACATCCCACTTCCAGGTGCCCACTCGCCGGGGCAAACCGTGGCGCCCGAGGACGCCGGAGGCCATTCTCGTCGAGCAGGCGGACGGCCAGGCTCGCCGCATTCCGAGTGACCGTCTCAAGTGGGCGATGCAGGCCAAGGGCGTAACGGAGCGATGCGCCGGCTGCGGCACGAAGGCGGTCTGGCAAGGGCATCCGCTGCCGTTGGAGGTCGACCACATCAACGGCAACTGGCGGGACAACCGGATCGAGAACCTCCGACTGCTCTGCCCCAACTGCCACTCCACGACGGACGATTACCGGGGCCGGGGTAAAGGCGGTGTCCGGTGAGAAGGCTGCCACGCCCCGCACCCGATGAGCTGCGCGCGGCGGTCACGGAGTCGATCTCGACCGCCGAGACGCTTCGTCGGCTCGCCCGTCCGGACAGCGACACGCAGCGTGCGCTGCTGCGGCAATGGATCGCCGAGGCGGATCTCTCGACCGCACACTTCCTCGGCCAGGCCCACCAGAAAGGCAGGGAGCGGCCGACCTTCAGCAAGGGGCCGGAGGACATCCTCGTCGAGAACGACGGCACGCGCCGGACGAGAACCCATATGCTCCGCCGCGCACTCCACGAGGTGGGTGTACCGGAGCGGTGTGCGAGGTGCGGAGTCGGCCCTGAATGGCTCGGCAAGCCGATGACGCTGGAGGTCGACCACATCAACGGGGACTGGCGCGACAACCGGCGGGAGAACCTTCGGCTGCTCTGTCCCAACTGCCACGCCGTCACCAGCACCTGGTGCAGAGGAGGTCAGCGACGCCGCAGCGCAGCCCAGTAGAGTAGGCACCGCACTGCGCGCGGCCGTGGCGGAACGGCAGACGCGAGGGCCTTAGGAGCCCTTGGGTGAAAACCCGTGTGGGTTCGAATCCCACCGGCCGCACCGCCCCGCACCTTCGTTTCGAAGGTGCGGGGCGTTTCGCTTCAGCTCACCCCACCAGCTCCCGCACCACCGGCACCAGCGCCCTGAACGCCTTCCCCCGGTGGCTGATCGCGTTCTTCTCGGCGGCCGTCAGTTCCGCGCAGGTGCGGGTCTCGCCGTCCGGCTGGAGGATCGGGTCGTAGCCGAAGCCGCCCGTGCCGGCGGGGTGTCGGCGCAGTACGCCCCGCAGTTGGCCCTCGACGACCCGCTCCGTGCCGTCGGGCAGTGCGAGCGCCGCCGCGCAGGCGAAGTGGGCGCCGCGGTGTTCGTCGGCGATGTCGGAGAGCTGGGCGAGGAGGAGGTCGAGGTTGGCCTGGTCGTCGCCGTGGCGGCCGGCCCAGCGGGCGGAGAAGATGCCGGGGGCGCCGTTCATGACGTCGACGCAGAGGCCGGAGTCGTCGGCGACGGCCGGGAGGCCGGTGGCCTGGGCGAGGGCGTGGGCCTTGAGCAGGGCGTTCTCGGCGAAGGTGACGCCGGTTTCCTTGACGTCGGGGATGTCGGGGTAGGCGTTCGCGCCGACGAGCTCGTGGGGCAGCCCGGCTTCGGTGAGGATGGCCTGGAGCTCGGTGATCTTTCCGGCGTTGCGGGTGGCGAGGATCAAGCGGGTCATGCCGTTCAGTATCCCGGCCGTCTCCGCCGACGTGCTCTCACGGTGTGCAGACCTTGGTGAGTTCGCCTGCCGCGTCGGTGACGGGGGTGAGGTCGGGGGTGTTGTCGCCGTTCTTCACGGCGGCTCGGACGTTGTCGACGGCTTTGCGGAGGTCGTCGACGGCCTTGTTGAGGTCGGTGTTGTCGGTGCGGTCGCCGATCTGGTCGAGGTTCTTGTCGATGGCGGCGAGGGCCTGGTCGGTCTGTGTGGGGTCGTTCGCGGCGTTCTCGACGGCCTGTTGGAGGTCGGTGACGCTGTCGGCGATGGAGTCGGCGGTCTGGACGCAGTCGAGGGCCTTGCCGACGGCGTCGCACCCGGTGGTGAGGCCGGCGGTGAGGGCGACGGCGGCGATGGCCCCGGCGATGGTCGTGGTGATGCGGCGGCCTCGGCTCGCGGCCATGTGCGGTGTCCCTCCCCTGGGCCTCCCCGGCCCCCGTACGTGCTTGCGTGTCGGTATCCGTTCTGACGCGATGGCGGGCGGCTCGGTTGCCCGGGCCGCCCGCCTTTCTTGGCGCGTCTTTTACTTTTCGACGGTGGTGTCGAGCGCGGCGCGCTGGAGTGCGGCGAGTTCGGTGCAGCCGGCGACGGCGAGGTCGAGGAGGGCGTCGAGTTCGTCGCGGGCGAACGGCTCGGCTTCGGCGGTGCCCTGGACTTCGACGAAGCGGCCGTCGCCGGTGCAGACGACGTTCATGTCGGTGTCGGCGCGCACGTCCTCTTCGTAGGCGAGGTCGAGCATGGGGACGCCGCCGATGATGCCGACGGAGACGGCGCTGACGGTGCCGGTGAGGGGCTGGCGGCCGGGCTTGACGAGTTTCTTGCCCTGGGCCCAGCCGATGGCGTCGGCCAGTGCGACGAAGGCGCCGGTGATGGCGGCGGTGCGGGTGCCGCCGTCGGCTTGGAGGACGTCGCAGTCGAGGACGATGGTGTTCTCGCCGAGGGCCTTGTAGTCGATGACGGAGCGCAGGGAGCGGCCGATGAGGCGGCTGATCTCGTGGGTGCGGCCGCCGACGCGGCCCTTGACGGACTCGCGGTCGCCGCGGGTGTTGGTGGCGCGGGGCAGCATGGCGTACTCGGCGGTGACCCAGCCCTCGCCGCTGCCCTTGCGCCAGCGGGGGACGCCTTCGGTGACGGAGGCGGTGCACAGGACCTTGGTGTCGCCGAAGGAGACCAGGACGGAGCCTTCGGCGTGCTTGCTCCAGGCCCGTTCGATGGTGACGGGGCGGAGTTGTTCGGGGGTGCGGCCGTCGATGCGAGACATGGCGTTGAGCCTATCCGGAGCGGCGCGAGGGGCTCCTCCCGTGTGGGGAGGAGCCCCTCGATGGGTGACCGGCTTCGGTCACATCATGTCTTCGATCTCCGCGGCGATCGGGTCGGCGTCGGTGCCGATGACGACCTGGATGGCGGTGCCCATCTTGACGACGCCGTGGGCGCCGGCGGCCTTCAGGGCGGCTTCGTCGATCTTCGAGGCGTCGTGGACCTCGGTGCGGAGGCGGGTGATGCAGCCTTCGATCTCATCGATGTTGTCGATGCCGCCGAGCCCGGCGACGATCTTCTCTGCCTTGCTGGCCATGTTCCGTCTCCCTGAACTACCTGATCCGAACCGCTATGTCGCAGTAACCCACAGTTGGCCCAATTTCGCGAGCGGTCATATCGTCCGTACCGAATGATGGCGATCACGACAGCGGAACCGAGCCGTACGCGACTGGTCTACACCAGCTGACGGACGGTCGCCAAACCGCCCCCGCCGTGAGGGGCCGGAAGGACACCGCCATGAGTGCCGAGAGCGCCGCCGCCGAACCGCGACCGGTGAGCCCCGTGCGCGAACGATGGAACCGTTTCTTCCAGGGCCTGCAGAAGATGGGCCGCAGTCTTCAGCTGCCCATCGCCGTGCTGCCGGCGGCGGGCATCCTGAACCGGCTGGGTCAGCCGGATGTGTTCGGCGACGAGGGGCTCGGCTGGACGAACGTCTCCAAGGTGATGAAGGGCGCGGGCGGTGCGCTGCTCGACGGCTCGATCGGTCTGCCGCTGCTGTTCTGCATCGGTGTGGCGATCGGGATGGCGAAGAAGTCGGACGGTTCGACGGCGCTGGCGGCGGTGGTGGGTTTCCTCGTCTACTTCTCGGTGCTGCACCAGTTCCCGGAGAACTGCCCGGGCGGTTCCACGAAGGTCCCGGACGTCGGCTGCCAGGTGACTGTGGGCGGGGGCGTCGGGGCGGTGACGCCGTTCACGTTCCAGAATCCGGGGGTGTTCGGGGGGATCGTGATGGGTCTGCTGGCGGCGTTCTTCTGGGTGCGTTTCCATCGCACGAAGCTGGTGGACTGGCTGGGCTTCTTCAACGGGCGGCGGCTGGTGCCGATCATCATGGCGTTCGTGGCGATCGCGTTCGCGGCGCTGTGTCTGTGGGTGTGGCCGCCGATCGGTGATGGTCTGGAGAGCTTCAGCAAGTGGCTGCGGGACGCGGGTTCGTGGGGCGCGGGTGTGTTCGGTGTGGCGAACCGGGCGCTGCTGGTGATCGGTCTGCACCAGTTCCTGAACGTGCCCATCTGGTTCCAGTTCGGCACGTACACGCCGCCGGGCGGGAAGCCGGTGCACGGTGACATCAACATGTTCCTGGCGGGTGACCCGCATGCGGGGCAGTTCACGTCGGGGTTCTTCCCGATCATGATGTTCGCGCTGCCGGCTGCGGCGCTGGCGATCGCGCACACGGCGAAGCCGCACCGTCGCAAGGAGGTCGGCGGGCTGATGCTGTCGGTGGCGCTGACGTCGTTCGTCACGGGGATCACGGAGCCGATCGAGTACTCGTTCTTGTTCATCGCGCCGCTGCTGTATGCAGTGCACGCGCTGCTGACGGGTGTGTCGATGGCGGTGACGTGGGCGCTGGGTGTGCACGACGGGTTCAGTTTCTCGGCGGGGTTGATCGACTACGTCATCAACTGGAATCTGGCGACGAAACCGTGGGCGATCATTCCGATCGGCCTGTGCTTCGCGGTCGTGTATTACGCGGTGTTCCGGTTCGCGATCACGAAGTTCGATCTGAAGACGCCGGGGCGGGAGCCGGAGGAGGAGGTGGAGGACGCCACCAAGGCCTGACGGCCACCGTCCCGAGGCCCCCGGACCCCTGTGGTCCGGGGGCTTTTCGTCGTGACCTGCGGCCGGTACGGGCCGTGATGCCACGGTCGCGGAATCGCGGGTTCCTTACGCCGCCTTCATCGTGCTACAACAGGTCTACACCACTGAGTGGTGTAGACCATGCGTCGGTTTCTGTCGCCGCGCATTTCCCGAGACGCCGCCGTCCTCATCTGTCCCCTGGCGGCGCCTTGCCCAATGGAGGAAGTTGATGACCACGGCGAGCGCGGCACCCGCCGCACAGAAGAAGGGCGCCGGGCCGATGGCGGTCCTGCAGCGCATCGGCCGCAGCCTGATGCTGCCGGTCGCTGTGCTCCCCGCGGCGGCCCTGCTGGTCCGCCTCGGCAACCCGGACATGCTGGGACGGGAGTCGTTCCCCACGTTCGTCACCAAGATCGCCGGATTCATGGCGGCCGGCGGCAACGCGATCCTGGACAACATGGCGCTGCTGTTCGCCGTGGGCATCGCGATCGGCTTCGCCAAGAAGTCGGACGGCTCGACGGCCCTGGCGGCGGTCGTCGGCTACCTGGTCTTCAAGAACGTGCTGGGCACGTTCACCGACAAGAACCTGCCCAAGGTGGCGACGGCCGTCGACGGCAAGGTCGTCATGGTGGACGCGCCGGTGGACGCCAAGGTCCTGGGTGGCGTGGTGATGGGCATCGTGGTGGCGCTGATATACCAGCGCTTCTACCGCACCAAGCTGCCCGACTGGGCGGGCTTCTTCGGCGGCCGCCGCCTGGTCCCGATCCTGTCGGCCTTCGCGGGCCTGCTCCTCGGTATCGTCTTCGGCTACGTCTGGCCGGTCCTCGGCACGGGTCTGCACAGCTTCGGTGAGTGGCTGGTGGGGTCGGGCGCCGTCGGCGCCGGCATCTTCGGTGTCGCCAACCGGGCGCTGATCCCGATCGGCATGCACCACCTGCTGAACTCCTTCCCCTGGTTCCAGGCCGGTGAGTACCACGGCAAGAGCGGCGACATCGCGCGCTTCCTGGCAGGTGACCCGCACGCGGGCCAGTTCATGACCGGCTTCTTCCCGATCATGATGTTCGCCCTCCCGGCGGCCTGCCTGGCCATCGTGCACTGTGCCCGCCCCGAGCGGCGCAAGGTCGTCGGCGGCATGATGCTCTCCCTCGCGCTGACCTCGTTCGTCACGGGCGTCACGGAGCCGATCGAGTTCACGTTCATGTTCATCGCGCCGGTGCTGTACGCCATCCACGCGGTCCTGACCGGTGTGTCCATGGCCCTGACCTGGGCGCTGGGCATGAAGGACGGCTTCGGCTTCTCGGCGGGCGCGGTCGACTTCGGGCTGAACCTGGGCATCGCCAGCAACCCGTGGGGCCTGGCCCTGATGGGCCTGTGCTTCGCGGTGGTCTACTACGTCGTGTTCCGCTTCGCGATCACCAAGTACAACCTGCCGACCCCCGGCCGCGAGTCGGACGAGGAACTGGCGGAGCTGCAGAAGGCCGAGGCCAAGTAGCCTCCCGGCACACACGAAGGCCCCCCGGAGCACTGGGGGGCCTTCGTGTGTCCGGGATCGTTTCTTCCGCGTCGCCGGAGGCGGGGTCAGATGTCGTACGACTTCCTCGGGGCCGCCAGGTCCACCGGGCCGGAGTACACCGCGCGAGCGTCGGCGAGGTTGACCTGGGGGTCCGTCCACGGGGGGATGTGGGTGAGGACCAGGCGGCGGGCGCCCGCGCGGGCCGCGGTCTCGCCGGCCTCGCGGCCGTTGAGGTGCAGGTCGGGGATGGACTCCTTGCCGTGCGTGAACGCGGCCTCGCACAGGAACAGGTCGGCGTCCCGGGCGAGTTCGTCCAGGACAGGGGTGACGCCGGTGTCCCCGGAGTACGTCAGGATCTTCCCGCCGTGCTCGATGCGGATGCCGTACGCCTCGACGGGGTGGGCCACGCGTTCGGTGTGCACGGTGAAGGGACCGAGCTCGAAGGTGGACGGCTTGACCGTGTGGAAGTCGAAGACCTCGCTCATCGACGAGGCCGACGGGGTGTCGGCGTACGCCGTGGTCAGGCGGTGCTCGGTACCCTCGGGGCCGTAGACCGGCAGGGGCTCGCAGCGGCCGCCGTCGTGGCGGTAGTAGCGCGCGACGAAGTAGCCGAGCATGTCGATGCAGTGATCGGCGTGCAGATGGCTCAGGAAGATCGCGTCGAGGTCGTAGAGACCGCAGTGGCGCTGCAGCTCACCCAGGGCGCCGTTGCCCATGTCGAGGAGCAGCCGGAAGCCGTCGGCCTCGACGAGGTAGCTCGAGCAGGCCGAATCCACGGACGGGAACGACCCCGAGCAGCCGACGACGGTGAGCTTCATGAAGCAGAAACCTCCGCTGGCGGGGAACCGGAAAAGAGGGGGGCGACGGGGGTCGTGCGGTCCGTCGAGCGTAAGGCGCAAAACTCCCGGTCGCTCCTCCGCCAAGGGCTGTTGTGGGCGAACTCACCTGCGCTGTCACCGGTTCGGATGGAACTTGTGGGTTCGGGGCGCGTCCGGGCGGCGGATCGGTGTGAGCGCAGGGGCGCGCTGCGTGGGGCGCGCCGGTAACGTCGTCGGTATGGACACGTCCTGGTGGCTGGCGCTGGCGGCGGTGGTGCTGCTGGTTCTCGTCGCCGTGCTCGTGGACGGCTGGGGGCGGGGGCGGCGCGAGGCGCGCCGGGCGCGGGCGGCGGGGCGCGCGGCGGCCGCGTCGCTGCGGCCGCGGCCGGCGGAGATCTGGTGGGCCCAGGTGCCCTACGAGGACGGGCCGCGGAGCAAGGACCGGCCGTGTCTGGTGCTGTCGGTGCGGCGCCGCCGGGTGCGGGTGGCGAAGATCAGCACGAAGTACCACGACGAGCGGGCCGGGGTGATCCCGCTGCCGCCGGGTTCGGTGGGGGACGCGCAGGGCCGGGCGAGCTTCCTGCAGACGGACGAGGTGCGCGAGGTGCCGGTGGGTGACTTCCGCCGCCGGGTGGGCGTGGTGGACCCGGTCCTGTGGGACCAGGTCCGTCACCTGGCGTAGGCGCTGATCAGACGTCGATCAGGCCCAGAGCTGGCCTTGCAGGGTCTCGATCGCTTCCTCGGTGGTCGCCGCCGTGTACACGCCGGTCGACAGGTACTTCCAGCCGCCGTCGGCCACGACGAAGACGATGTCGGCGGACTCTCCCGCCTTGACGGCCTTGTTGCCGACGCCGATCGCCGCGTGCAGGGCGGCGCCGGTGGAGACGCCCGCGAAGATGCCCTCCTGCTGGAGGAGTTCCCGGGTGCGGGTGACCGCGTCGGCGGAGCCGACGGAGAAGCGGGTGGTGAGGACGGAGGCGTCGTACAGCTCGGGGACGAAGCCCTCGTCGAGGTTGCGCAGGCCGTAGACCAGGTCGTCGTAGCGCGGCTCGGCGGCGACGATCCTGACGTCCGGCTTGTGTTCGCGCAGGTAGCGGCCCACGCCCATGAGGGTGCCGGTGGTGCCGAGGCCGGCCACGAAGTGGGTGACCGAGGGCAGGTCGGCGAGGATCTCCGGGCCTGTCGTCGCGTAGTGCGCGCCGGCGTTGTCGGGGTTGCCGTACTGGTAGAGCATCACCCAGTCGGGGTGCTCGGCGGCCAGCTCCTTGGCGACGCGTACGGCGGTGTTGGAGCCGCCCGCGGCCGGGGAGGAGATGATCTGCGCGCCCCACATGCCGAGCAGGTCGCGGCGTTCCTGTGAGGTGTTCTCGGGCATCACGCAGACCATGCGGTAACCCTTGAGCTTGGCGGCCATGGCGAGCGAGATGCCGGTGTTGCCGCTGGTGGGCTCGAGGATCGTGCAGCCGGGCGTGAGACGGCCGTCCTTCTCCGCCTGCTCGATCATGTGCAGCGCGGGGCGGTCCTTGACGGAGCCGGTGGGGTTGCGGTCCTCCAGCTTCGCCCAGATGCGCACGTCCTCGGACGGCGACAGCCGCGGCAGGCGCACCAGGGGGGTGTTGCCGACCGCGGCGAGCGGGGAGTCGTAACGCATCGCCGGTCAGGCCATGCCGCCGGCCACGGCCGGCAGGATCGTGACGTTGTCGCCGTCGGTCAGCTTGGTGTCGATGCCGTCGAGGAAGCGGACGTCCTCGTCGTTGAGGTAGACGTTGACGAAGCGGCGCAGCTGCTCGCCGTCCACGATGCGGGCCTGGATGCCCGCGTGCCGGGTCTCGAGGTCGGCGAACAGCTCGGCGAGGGTCTCACCGTTGCCCTGCACCGCCTTCTGGCCGTCGGTGTAGGTGCGGAGAATGGTCGGGATGCGGACCTCGATGGCCATGGCTCAGGGCTCCTGTCGGAAGGTGTCGTGGGTTCGGTCAGGCGCGCGCACCCGGGATGCTCCCGGGATTTCGGCACTGCGGGAGCGCCGCGGCCACGGTCGGACGGCGGCAGCGGAAGATCAACAGATGGCGCTGTTCAGCCTGCACAGGTCGACGTGCAGACGCGCCACGAGCAGCGTGCCCGGCGCCTTGTCGCTCACGTCGAGAAGAACCATGGGCTCATCGTATCGATTCCCGTACCCGGTCCCGGAGTGTGATTCCGTATGCCGGACGGAATTCGTCCGGTGAGCGAGACGCGGGGCGGGTTCAGTAGGACTCCACGACCCTGACCTCCTCCTCCGTGACCTCGCCGTCCACGATCCGGAAGGAGCGGAACTGGAACTCGCCGAGACCGTCGGTGTCCGCGGTGGAGACGAGGACGTAGTGGGCGCCGGGCTCGTTGGCGTAGGAGATGTCTGTGCGCGAGGGGTGGGCCTCGGTGGCGGTGTGGGAGTGGTAGATGACCACCGGCTCCTCGTCGCGGTCGTCCATCTCGCGGTAGAGCTTGAGCAGGTCGCCGGAGTCGAACTCGTAGAAGGTGGGCGACATGGCCGCGTTCAGCATGGGGATGAAGCGCTCGGGGCGGTCCGAGCCCGCCGGGCCCGCGATGACGCCGCACGCCTCGTCGGGGTGGTCCTTGCGGGCGTGCGCGACGATCTGGTCGTAGAGGGCCTGGGTGATGGTCAGCATGTGGCTCAGGATAAGCAGAAGGGCCGTTCCGTACCGAGGGTTGGTACGGAACGGCCCATATGCCGGACGTCCTTGGGCGGCGACCGCAGCGGGGCACCACGAGAGCTCCGCTGCGACGGGACGCCCCGGGGGGTGGCTCAGCCGACCCGGTCGAGCTCCGGCTCACGGCGCTGGGTGACCTCGGGGTTGCGCGCCTTGAGCACGGCCCAGCCGATGCCGAGGGCGACGGCCCAGCCGGCCATGACGTACAGGCAGATGCGGGACTCGCTGTCGTAGGCGATCAGGCCGGTGACGAAGAGGAGGAACGCGATGGCGACGTACGAGCACTTCGCGCCGCCAGGGGCCGGGAAGGCGGAGGCGGGCAGCCGGCCGGCGACCACGGCGCGGCGGTACAGCACATGGCTGACCAGGATCATCAGCCAGGTCCAGATGCCGGCCGCGGTGGCGACGGAGGTGACGTAGCCGAAGGCCTTCTCCGGGACGATGTAGTTCAGCACCACGCCGATGGCCATGAAGCCGACGGAGACGGTGATGCCGAGCGCCGGCGTCTTGGTGGAGGACAGCTTCCGGAAGACGCGGGGCGCCTCGCCGTTGTCGGCCAGGGTGCGCAGCATGCGGCCCGTGGAGTACATGCCGGAGTTGCAGGACGACAGGGCGGCGGTGAGCACGACGAAGTTGACGATGCCCGCGCCGGCCGGGATGCCGATCTCCGCGAACGCCTTCACGAAGGGGCTGACGCCGGCGGCGAACTCGGTCCACTTCACCACGCACAGGATGACGGTAAGGGCGCCGACGTAGAACAGGGCGATGCGCCAGGGCAGGGTGTTGATCGCCTTCGGGAGGGTCTTCTCGGGGTCCTCCGACTCGCCGGCGGTGACGCCGACCAGCTCGACGGCGAGGTAGGCGAACATCACGCCCTGCAGGGTCATCAGGGACGAACCGATGCCCTTGGGGAAGAAGCCGTCGAAGGCCCACAGGTTGGAGACGGCGGCGGTGTCACCGGCGGAGGAGAAGCCGAAGGTGAGCACGCCCAGGCCGATCACGATCATGCCGATCAGGGCGGTGACCTTGACCATCGAGAACCAGAACTCCAGCTCACCGAAGAGCTTCACGGAGATCAGGTTCACGCCGAAGAGGATCACCAGGAAGACCAGTGCCGTGACCCACTGCGGGACGGCCGGGAACCAGTAGTTCACGTAGATCGCCGCGGCCGTCAGCTCGGCCATGCCGGTGACGACCCACATCAGCCAGTACGTCCAGCCGGTGAAGTAGCCGAAGAACGGGCCGAGGAACTCGCGCGAGTACTCCGCGAACGAGCCCGAGACGGGACGGTAGAGCAGGAGCTCGCCGAGCGCCCGCATGATGAAGAAGATGATCACGCCCGCGAGGGCGTACATCAGGATGAGGCTGGGACCCGCCTTGGCGATGTTCGCCCCGGCCCCCAGGAACAGACCCACGCCGACGGCTCCGCCGATCGCGATCATCTGGACCTGCCGGCTGCCGAGCCCGCGCTCGTACCCCTCCTCGGGGGTGGTCCCCTTGTCGACCTGCGAAGAGGTCATGTGTGGTGCGCCTTTCTCCATGCCGACCCGGGCCTTGAGTCGGCCGCGGATCGGGTCTCGATCCCCCCGGATGAAATGGAGCGAGCGGGGTCGAGGGGGTCCGGGTGCGTTCCCGCGTCGTGCGGTGCGTGCTCTCGGTGTGCCGGACGAAGGTCCTCGTGGCGGAGCCACGTGAGCCTTTGGCCGGTGCGGCGAGAGTGCGTGCCGGGCGGCGTGGGGGCGTGCTCGGACTTCCTCGGGTCCGCTGTGCCTGGCCGACGGTGATCGGCTCGGTGGCGCACCCGGCTGAACATGGGTGGTGTTCGCCGGGCGGTCGTGAAGATTTATCACGGCCGCAACAGAGATCACAGATGTGCCCTGTGACGCATCACACAAGGAGAAGGGGACAAAGGCCACCCGAAAGGGGCGAACGGGGGTGTCGATTTCACAGGATCGTTATCCGGATTTGAGCGTCCTCTGAGCGAACACTTTCCGGGGGTGGATCAGGGCATAAGGGTCGTGACGAGCGTCTCCTGGAGGCCGCCCAGCCACAGGTACGCCATCACCATCGGCTTGCGCGGGTCCTCGTCGGGGAGCCGGTAGAGCAGATCGGTGTCGTCCTCGTCGGTGATCTCCAGGCGGGAGCCGATCGCCAGGCGCAGATCGTTCAGCGCGCCCAGCCACTGCTGGGACTCCCCCGGGGAGAGCTTGAGGACCGCTCCGCCGTCGCCCGCGGGGCTCAGGGCGTCCAGGGAGCGGATCACCGCGAGGGCGTTCTCCCGCTTGCCGGCCCGCAGGTCGTTCTCGGTGTAGCGGCGGAACTCCGCGGAGTGCGCCGCGCGCTCCTCGGCCTCCCGGGTGCCCGCCGGCTGCTCCTCGGGGTCGGTGTAGGCGTCCGGGAACAGCCGCTTGAGGACCGGGTCGGACGGCGGCTCGCTCGGGCCCTCGGCGAACAGCTCGGCGAGCGGATCGGCCTGGGCGTCCTCGGCGGGGCCCGGGCCGATCAGCTCCAGGAGCTGGACCGCGAGGGAGCGGATGATGGAGATCTCGACGTCGTCGAGCGCGACGGCCGCGCCGCCGCCGGGGAGCGGTTCGAAGGTTCCTGGCATGGAGGAGGTTCGCTACTTCCGGTCCTGCTGGAGGGTGGCCCACAGACCGTAGCCGTGCATGGCCTGTACGTCGCGTTCCATCTCCTCGCGGCTCCCGCTGGAGACGACCGCCCTGCCCTTGTGGTGGACGTCGAGCATGAGCTTGGTGGCCTTGTCCTTGGAGTACCCGAAGTACGTCTGGAAGACGTAGGTCACATAGCTCATGAGGTTGACGGGGTCGTTGTGGACGATCGTCACCCAGGGAACGTCGGGCTCGGGTACGGCGGACACCTCTTCCGCCGACTCGGTCTTCTCGATCTCGATGGGTGCGGCTGCCGTCACACAGCCCATGCTGCCACCTGAGCGGGGTACTCGCACAAACGGCCCCCCGGTGACACGGAATTCGGGGCGGGCGCAGATCACACCGCGCTTAAATCGTCAGAGTGACGAGATGGGGGTAGCATCACTCGCCATGAACACAGCGGACCTTGGGCTGCCGGTGGACGTCCCCTCGACGGCGCTCTTCACGGACCAGTACGAGCTGACGATGGTGCAGGCCGCCCTGAAGGGCGGTACGGCCGGGCGGCGGAGCGTGTTCGAGGTCTTCACCCGGCGGCTGCCGGACGGACGGCGCTACGGCGTCGTCGCCGGCACCGGACGCGTCCTGGACGCGGTGGAGAACTTCCGCTTCGACGCCGGCGTGCTCGGCTTCCTGCGCGAGCGCGAGATCGTCGACGCCGAGACGCTGGACTGGCTGGCCGACTACCGCTTCACCGGGGACATCTGGGGCTACCCCGAGGGCGAGGTGTACTTCCCGGGCTCGCCGATCCTGCGGGTGGAGGGCTCCTTCGCCGAGTGCGTGCTGCTGGAGACGGTGATCCTCTCCATCCTCAACCACGACTCCGCGATCGCCGCGGCCGCGTCCCGGATGTCGTCGGCGGCGGGCGATCGGCCGCTGATCGAGATGGGCGCCCGGCGCACCCACGAGCTGTCGGCGGTGGCCGCGGCCCGCGCCGCGTACGTCGGCGGGTTCGCCTCCACCTCCGACCTGGCGGCCGGCTTCCGCTACCACATCCCCACCGTCGGCACCTCCGCGCACGCCTTCACACTGCTGCACGACCGTGAGCGGGACGCCTTCCAGGCCCAGGTGGACTCCATGGGCCGGGGCACCACGCTGCTGGTGGACACCTATGACGTCACCGAGGCCGTACGGACCGCGGTGGAGATCGCCGGGCCGGAGCTGGGCGCGGTGCGCATCGACTCCGGCGACCTGCTGCTGGTGGCGCACCGGGTGCGGCAGCAGCTGGACGAGCTGGGCGCACACGACACGAAGATCATCGTGACCTCGGACCTCGACGAGTACGCGATCGCCTCGCTGGCGGCGGCGCCGGTGGACGCGTACGGCGTGGGCACGCAGCTGGTGACCGGCTCCGGGCACCCGACGTCCTCCATGGTGTACAAGCTGGTCGCCCGGGCCGAGACCGCGGACCCGCGCTCGCCGCTGAAGGCGGTGGCGAAGAAGTCCACCGGCGGCAAGACGTCCGTGGGGGGCCGCAAGTGGGCCGCGCGGCGGCTGGACTCGTACGGCGTGGCGGAGGCCGAGGTGGTGGGCACCGGGGCGGTGCCGACCGAGCTGGCGGACCGGCAGCTGCTGGTGGAGCTGGTGAAGGGGGGTGAGGTCGTGGGGCGCGAGCCGCTCGATGCCGCCCGGGACCGTCACGCTGCGGTGCGCGCGAATCTGCCGCTGTCCGCGACCCAGCTGTCCCGGGGGGAGCCGGTGCTTCCCACCGAGTACGTGTAGAGGACCGCCGACGGGGACGTGCGGCCGACGGGACCGCACCCCCCAGGGGCGCGGGGAACTGCGCGACCAGCCCCCCACCCGCACCCGGCGACGGTCCGCACCAGCCCGGCGACTGGCCCCCGCCAGGTAAGGGTAGACAGCCCTTGTCGTGACTCCCTGTACATCCCATAGCCCGAAGGACATCGCATGCGTCGCGCCTTGATCGTCGTCGATGTGCAGAACGACTTCTGCGAGGGGGGCAGCCTCGCGGTGGCCGGGGGTGCCGACGTCGCCGCCGCCATCACCGAGCTGATCGGGCAGGCGCCCGCCGGCTACCGGCACGTGGTGGCCACCCGCGATCACCACATCGCGCCCGGCGGCCACTTCGCGGACGAGCCCGACTACGTCCGCTCCTGGCCTGCGCACTGCGTCGCCGGCACCGAGGGCGTCGGCTTCCATCCGAACTTCGCGCCCGCCGTCGCCTCCGGCGCGATCGACGCCGTCTTCGACAAGGGCGCCTACACGGCCGCGTACAGCGGCTTCGAGGGCGCCGACGAGAACGGCGTGCGGCTCGCCGACTGGCTGCGGGCCCGGGAGATCGACGAGGTGGACGTCGTCGGGATCGCCACCGACCACTGTGTGCGGGCCACCGCGCTGGACGCGGTGCGGGAGGGATTCCGCACCCAGGTCCTGCTCGACCTGACCGCCGGGGTGGCCCAGGAGACCACCGACCGGGCGCTCGAGGAGCTGCGCGAGGGGGGCGTCGAGCTGACCGGCAAGCCGGTCGTGGCCCGCGGCTGAGTCCCGTCCGCGGCGGTCAGGACCGGACGGTCAGGTCGGGGGATCAGGTCTGCGGCGCCGGGCGGCGCAGCAGGGAGCGGATCGGGTGCCACAGCTCGGTCGCCAGGTCGGGCGAGACGACACCGTTGTCCGGTGCGGTACGCCACACCAGGCCGTCGGGGTGGTGCAGTACGGCCGTGATCTCGTCCGGGGTCGGCGGGGCCGCGTTGCCGCGCAGGTAGACCGCCCGCAGTCCCAGGTTGCGCAGCCGGGTCAGGGCGCGCGCCCGGTTCTGGGCGTGGACGAGGACCCGTACCCCGGCGGGGCCGTCGCCGGCGGGGCTGGGCAGGTTGAGCGCAACCACCACCGTGCCGTTCGGCAGCTTGCAGAAACCTCCTGCGGCCATCTGGTCACATCCCCGTTCCGGTCGGCTCCGGCGCCTGTGCCGACGCCGGTGTCAATAAGACAGTCACAGCACGCACCTAAACACGATCGGCGGCAACCCGCCAGGGGGTTGCCGCCGATACGCGTCTGACCTGCAAATATGCCGACTACTTCACCGCAGGGCCGACCAGGAGGTTGATCGTGGAGCCGTCCTTGGCCTCCTTGGCGATCTGGATCCTGGTGTTGGTGTCAGTGACCTTGACACCGGACGCCGGGTCCGAGGCGTCCCAGTAGGTGCTCGCGTGGTCGTTGAAGACCGACACGCCCGAGGACGGCCAGATCTTCGTCGCGACGTCCGCCTTGTGCAGCGTGATGCCGTCCGTCGGGTACAGGCTGAAGGGCGCGTCGTAGGACTGGACGCGGCCGCGCATCAGCGTGCCGTCGTTCCAGCGCAGCGCCTCCGGGTGGGAGTCGATCGGCAGGATCAGGCCGGCGCCGGGGTGGGTGCCGGTGTTGTTGTCCGGCTGGGAGGTGTCCCACTTCCAGATCAGCAGACCGTTCTGGTACGGGTAGTGCTCCACCCAGTCCGGACGGGTCGTGGAGAAGCCGAAGTTGTAGGGACCGGTCTTCAGCGTCTTGTCGTACGACACGTACTGCCGGTTCTCGGCGATGTAGTACTGCGCGTAGTCCTTGGTGAAGGACGCGCCGATGCGGGAGAAGCCGGCCGCCGTCCACGCGGCGTCCGCGCTCTCGGCGTTGTCGGAGAAGAGGGTGGCGCCGTCGGCGGTCACCGCGATCTCGTCCGCCGCGAAGCCCTTGAGGGCGACGCCGCTGTCGGTCTGGTAGCGGAAGCGCAGGTCGATCTTCTTGCCCGCGTAGGCGTCGAGCGAGTACGCCAGCTTCTTGTAGCCGTCGGCCGAACCGGTCAGGGCCGGCTTGTCGCTGCCGTCACGCGGGATCGGCTGACCGTCCACCGTGCCGTCGAGGGCGGTCCAGTTGGCGCCGCCGTCGGTGGAGACCTCGGTGTAGAGGTAGTCGTAGTTGGCCTCGATGTCGTACCAGCCGTCGAGCGTGAGGGCGGCCGACTTCTTGCCGGTGAGGTCGACGCTGCGGGTCAGCGTGTTCTTCAGGTCGTCGCCGCTGCCGCTCCACCACTGGGCGCTGCCCTGGGCGGGCTGGACGACCGTGGTGGTGACCGCCTTGTCGGGCAGGTTCACCACGAGCGCCTGCTTGTTCCAGGTGTTGTACTCGGCGACGCCCAGCTTGTGGCTGGACTGCTTGCCGGCCTTGGCGGTGTCGTAGTTGAGCCAGCCGAGCTGCAGCTTGTCCCAGGCGTTCATGTCGCCCGGCAGGTCGCCGATGGCGTCCTTGCCGCGGCCGAGCCAGGAACCGGAGGACATCAGCGTCCAGAAGCCGGTGGAGTTCTCGCCGCCCGCGGTGTCGTACTCGTCGGGCAGGCCGAGGTCGTGGCCGTACTCGTGGGCGTAGACGCCGAGCCCGCCGTTCTCCGGCTGGATGGTGTAGTCGCCGACCCAGATGCCGGTGGAGCCGATCTGCGCGCCGCCCAGCTTGTTGTTCGAGGGGCCGGTGGCGCCGGCGTCGGTGCCGAAGGCGTACCAGCGGTGGGCCCAGATCGCGTCCTTGCCCTGCGCGCCGCCACCCGCGGACTCGTCCTCGCCCGCGTGGACGATCTGGAAGTGGTCGATGTAACCGTCGGGCTCGTTGAAGTTGCCGTCGCCGTCGTAGTCGTAACGGTCCCACTGGTCGAACTGGGCGACGTCCGCCTTGATCTGGGCGTCGGTGCGGCCGGCCGCCTTCTGCCGGCCCACCCAGGCGTTCAGGCCGTCGCTGACGACGTTCCACACGCTCGGGCAGTTGGTGGAGCCGCAGGCGTTGTTGCCGTAGCGGGCCTCGTTGTAGGGCACCTTGACCCAGTCGGCGACCTCGCCGTCGACGGAGTAGCGGCCCGAGGACTGCTTCTCGTAGTACTTCTTGACCGACTCGGTGTTCTTGCCGGTGCCGAAGTACAGGTCCTGGAAGTGCTGGCGGTCGTAGTTCGCCTGCCAGGCCGTGGAGTTGTCCTTGGTGCGGTCGGGTGCCGCGATCGTGTTGTGCAGCGGGCCGGGCGTGCCGCCGGACTTGGGGTCCGTCTGATCGCCGAACTCCACCAGGATGGTGAAGATCTTGTCGGTCTTCTCGCGGCCCATCTCGACGTACTTGCTGTCGCCCTTGCGGCTCTTGAGCTGAACGACCTTGGAGCCGTTCTTGTCCTTCACCTGGGCCTTGCCGGATATGACCTGGTCGAGCGCCTCCTGGCGCTGCGCTTCCCGGGTCTTGCTCAGCGGGCCGTCCAGGTCGTGCTTCTGCTGCTTCACCGGCGCCGGGTCGTGCCGGTCCACGCTGGTCGCCCCGGCGGTCGTGGCCGCCTCGGCCACCGCGAAGGTGGTGAAACCGGCGGAGGCCGCCGCGAGTGCGACGCCGATCGCCGCAGCTCTGTACATCCAGGATCTACTGGTCACTTGAGTTCCTCCCCCGCGTGAGCGCACGCGGAAGAGGGCCCTGGTCATGGCGGGGGACCGCGCGCGGTGATCAACGCGTGTAATCAAGTGACGACATTTGACTAGAGGTTTGAAAGAAAAGACAGACCTTGACTTGAACAAGTCAAGTGCACTATGCGGAAGAGGGGTTCGCTTTGCGGACACCGGGCGCTCGTCCTGTCGTCGCCCGGACACGCTTCGACGGTGACTCGGTGCGCCCCCCGTGCACCGGCGCTGTTGGTCAGGTCACGCTTACCGTTCGTTCCCCTCGGGCATGCACGCGAATAGAGTCGAGCACATCCCCGCTTCCGAGGACACGATTGCCATGCCTCGTCCGACCGTCGCACAGCTCGTCTACGGTTCGACCACCGTGATCTTCTCGACGCTCGCCATGCTGCTGCTGTCGCAGACGAGTTCGGGACCGGCGATCGCGGTCATAGCCGTCGCGGCACTCGCGCTCGGGCTGCTCGTCGCGGTGACCGTGCCTGCCCCCACGCCCTCCCGGGCGGCACCGGCGTCCGGTGCCGCCGAGGAGGCGGTGCCGCAGGCGACGGCGTCCGTGCGCTGAGCAGGCGCCGACGGCGCGTCAGCCGGTGGACACGACCACCGTCTTGGCCGCTTTGTCGTGCAGGCCCTGTTTGTAGGGTTTGTCGAAGTAGCTCCAGCCGCCGCAGATCGCCGTCCAGATGCAGGCGCAGCAGAAGGCGAACGGGATCCACAGCACGGCCGCCCGGACCAGGGACGTCTGCACCGAGGGGTTCTGGCCGTTGTCGAGGTTGGCGACCCGCATGTTCAGCCACTTCTTGCCGAGCGTCTGACCCGACCTGCTGATCATGAAGGTGTCGTAGGCGATGTAGAGGACGGCGGCGACGAAGGACTCACCGATCGACTTGCTGACCTCGATCTTGGTGTCGTCCATCGTGTACTCGTTGACGCCGAAGCCCCAGGAGAGCAGCCAGACGACGATGCCGACGAGGATCATGTCGATGATCCTCGCCAGCGTGCGCTTGCCGCTTGCGGCGAGCGGTGGCATGCCGGCCAGGGGATCGGCGGGGTAGCCGCCCCCGCCGTAGGGCGAGCCGGGGGGCGGCGGGGCCTGACCGCCGTCGTGGGGGCTGTCGTACGGCGAGCCCTGCCCGGGGCCGGGCGGGGGCGGATTGTCGTACGGCGATCCCTGCCCCGGGCCGGGCGGGGGCTGTTTCCGGAACGGGTCGTCATCGGGCGGCGGGCCGGAGCCGGGGGGCGGTTCGCTGCTCATGGCCCGAGTGGATCGCGAAGCCCGGGGCTGCGCACCCGGCGGGCGGCCGGACGGAGTAGCGGACCGGGACGCCGGGTGACGTTCCCTCAGCCGGCGACGAAGGTGTGCGCCGCCTTGTCGTGCCAGCACTGGTGCCACGGGCGGTCGAACAGGCCCCATACGACACCGATCACCCCTACGGCGAGCAGGCCGGGGACGCTGTAGACCAGCCAGCGGCGCAGCGCGGCGCCGAACGCCGGGGCCTCGTGCGCCTCGATGTCCCGTACCTCCAGGCCGAGCAGCTTCTTGCCGAGCGTGCGGCCCCAGCGCGCGGTGGGCAGCGCCTCGCAGAGGACGCCGGCCACGAGCAGGACCGCGAGCACGATGCCGAGGTAGACGCCGGTCGTGCCGTCCACCAGCCAGACGGTGACCTCGCGGCCGGAGAGCCTGGCCGCGTCGATCTTCTCGTTGATGTGGTCGGCCGCCTTCGTCCCGAGAGGTACGGCGGCCGCGGAGGTGACGGCGCCGAGCACCAGCGTGTCGATCAGCCGGGCGGCCAGCCGCCTGCCCAGACCCGCGGGGCGGGCCGCCGCCTGACGCCGGGCGGCGGCCTGGAACACGTCCTCGACGGGCGGCTTCCAGGGCGCCACGGGCTGCTCGCCGTCCGCGGCCCCGGCCAGGTGATGGACCTGCTGCGCCCAGGACGCCTGCCCGCCGCCGGGGCCGGTGGTGAGCGGCGTGGCGAGCGGAGCGGGGGCGCCTGCGGCGGCGGGCTGGTGGCCGGGGGTGGGCCGATGACCGGGGGTGGCCTGGTGGCCCGGGGTGGGCTGGGGTGCGGCGGCCTGGTGCGGGACGCCGGGGGCGGCTGCGGTCGCGGCGGGCGGCGCCGGGGCGGGGGTGGAGCGCTGGGGGCCGGACAGCGGGGTGGCGGCAACTCCCGGGGCGCCGCCCGGCGTCTGCGTCCCGGCCGCGCGATCGCCCGCGCCGCCGGATCCGGGCGCACCGAAGCCCGCCGCGCCCTGGGGGCCCTTCGCCGCCGCGCCGGGGCCGGCCTGCGGGCCCTGGGCGGACGGGGCGGAGGACGTGCCTCCGCGGGGCGAGACCGCGCGGAACGTGATGGTGCCCTCGTCGGAGTCGCGGCCCGCGCCGGGCCGGCCACCGCCCGCGGAAGCGCCCGGTGTGCCCTGGCCCGCGCCCGCGCCACCGGTCGGCCGCCGGAAGACGAACGTGCCGTCGGCGGGCGCGTCACCCGAAGCCGGGGCGGAACCCGGCGTCCCGGCGGAGCCCGGGGTACCGACCGCGCCGGGGGTACCGGGAGTACCGGGGGTAGCGGCGGAACCCGGAGCCCCGCCCGCGCCCGGCGTCCTCGTGCCATCGGCGGTCGGCCGTCCGTCGGCCGGGACGCGGGGGTCGGCGCCCGGTGCCGCGCCCCACGAGACGCGCCGGTCCTGCTCGCCGCCGAAGCCGGACTGCTGGGACCGGTCGGCGCTCCACGAGGACGCCGGCTCCGGCCACGCCCGCGCCGAGCCCGGCCCGGTACCGGCCTGCCCGGCGCCGGCTGCCACCGGCCCCTGCGGGCCACCGTGCCCGGCGCCGCCCGGCGCCGGTCCGTCGGGGGCCGCCGCGCCCCGGTCCCCAGGGGCCGGTGCCGGCTGCGGGTCCTCGTCGAAGAAGTGCGGGCCGGTCTCCTCGACCGCGGGGGCCGCGGGGCGCACGCCCGGTGGAGGTGCGAGCAGTTCGCCGTCCGTCGGCGCCGGACGGCTGGTGCCCGGTACCCAGGCGGCACCGTTCCAGTACCGGACGTATCCGGGGATGGACGGGTCCGGGTAATAGCCTTCGCGGGGCCGGTCGTCGCCGGGGGCCGGGGTTGGGGCGCTCATGTCCGTCGTCCCGTATCTGTCGAGGGGGTCGTATGACGGCCTCCACATCTACCAGACGAGCGCAAGCGCCACCGCCTCTCCCGCCGTACCCACCACTTTCCGGGCAACGCCGTACCGCTTCCTCCACCACTCGGGAAAAAAATTTCCCGAACCCGCGTAATGCCCGCGGCCCGGCGCGCTCTCCCTCGTGCGGGCCCACCGCAGGGCCCCCGACACGAGAGGAAGGCCTGACCATGCACACCGTCGTGGAGCGCGAACTGGAGCTGCGGCTGATCCTGTCGCCGGAGCGCGCATTCCCCGTCCCGGCCCGCCTGGGCTACCGCACCGACGACCCCTACGCCGTCCACATCACCTTCCACATCAACTCCGACCACCCGGTGCACTGGACGTTCGCCAGGGAGCTGCTGGTGGAGGGGGTGTTCCGGCCGTGCGGGCACGGGGACGTGCGGGTCTGGCCGACGAAGGCGGACGGGCACGGTGTCGTGCTGATGGCACTCAGCTCCCCCGACGGGGACGCCCTGCTGGAGGCACCGGCCGCCCAGGTCTCGGCGTGGCTGGAGCGCACGTTGCGAGTGGTGCCGCCGGGCAGCGAGAGCGAGCAGCTGGGGATCGACGACGCGCTGGACCAGCTGCTGGCCCGGTGAGAGCCGTCGTGACGCGGAGGTCAGAACAGCTTTCCGGGGTTGAGGATGCCCAGCGGGTCGAAGACCTGTTTGACGGCCCGCTGCATCTCCACGCCCACGGGGCCGATCTCGCGTGCCAGCCACTCCTTCTTCAGCACGCCCACGCCGTGCTCGCCGGTGATCGTGCCGCCCAGTTCCAGGCCGAGGGCCATGATCTCGTCGAAGGACTCGCGGGCGCGCCGCGACTCGTCGGGGTCGGCGGCGTCGAAGCAGACGGTGGGGTGGGTGTTGCCGTCGCCGGCGTGCGCGCACACGCCGATGGTCAGGTCGTACTTCCCGGCGATGCGTTCGACGCCGGTGAGCATGTCGCCGAGCCGGGTGCGGGGCACGCACACGTCGTCGATCATCGTCGTGCCCTTCACCGCTTCCAGGGCCGTCAGGGACAACCGGCGGGCCTGCAGCAGCAGTTCCGACTCGGCGGCGTCGTCGGCGGGGACGACCTGGGTGGCGCCGGCCGCCTCGCACAGCGCGCCGACGGCGGCCAGGTCGGCGGCCGGGTCGGGCGTGTCGAAGGCGGCGAGCAGGAGGGCCTCAGTGCTCTCGGGCAGGCCCATGTGGGCCAGGTCGTTGACCGCCCTGACCGTCGTCGAGTCCATCAGTTCGAGGAGTGACGGGACGTGTCCGGCCTCCATGATCCGGCACACGGCGTCGCAGGCGGCGGCCGTCGAGGCGAACTCCGCGGCCAGCACCAGCTGCTCGGGCGGCTTCGGCTTGAGCGCGAGGACGGCCTTGACGACGATGCCGAGCGAGCCCTCGGCGCCCACGAACAGCCGGGTCAGGTCGTATCCGGCGACGCCCTTGGCGGTGCGCCGGCCGGTGGACATCAAGCGGCCGTCGGCGAGGACGACGTCGAGACCGAGGACGTACTCCGCGGTCACCCCGTACTTCACGCAGCACAGTCCGCCGGCGGCGGTGCCGATGTTCCCGCCGACGGTGCACATCTCCCAGCTGGAGGGGTCGGGCGGGTAGTACAGGCCGTGTTCCATCACCGCGCGGGAGAGCGTCGCGTTGATCACGCCCGGCTCGACGACGGCGACGCGGTCGACGGGGTTGATCTCCAGGATGCGGTCCATCTTGGTCAGGGACAGCGCGATGCAGCCGTCGGTGGCGTTCGCGCCGCCGGACAGGCCCGTGCGGGCACCCTGCGGGACGACCGGGACGCGCAGCTCGGTGGCGGTGCGCATGACGTGCTGCACCTGCTCGACCGTGCGCGGCAGGACCACGACGGCCGGGACGCCGGCCGGGCAGAAGCTCGCCATGTCGTGGGCGTAGGAGGCCGTGACGTCGGAGTCGGTGAGGACCGCCTCGGCCGGCAGGGCGGCGCGCAGCCGGTCGACGAGGTTGCCGGTCTGCTCGTCGCGAGGCGCTTCGATACGGCTCATGATCACAGGTTCGCACCCGGGGCCATCGGTGTGAACCCCATGTACGGCGGCCGCCGTATGCCCGGGGAGGGCCGGGGCGGCGACGCACAGTGAGCGTCATGGAGAACCAGGAGAGTGCCGTGGAAGCCGCCACGCCCGTGCGTCGCCGGTGGCCCGTCCGGGTCCTTCTCGCCTCGCTCGCGGGGTCCCTCGTGCTCGGCGGGGCGCTGGCGCTCTGGGCCGCCGACGAGCCCGCCGGGCAGCCGCCGGCACCGGCCCCGGGGGCACAGGCGCAGGCGGCGGTGCGCGCCGGGGTGCCGGCGGCGCTGCCCGGTCTGGACGCGCTGATCGGCGAGCGTGAGGCGTACCTGCGCACGCATCCCAAGGACGCGCGGGCGTGGGCGGTGCTGGGCGCGGCGTATGTGGAGCAGGGGCGCCGGACGGCGGACGCGGCCGGGACGTTCCCGAAGGCGGAGCGGGCGCTGCGGACCTCGCTGGCCGTGCGGGCGCGGGGCAACGCCGAGGCGCTGGAGGGGCTTGCGGTGCTGGCGAACGCGCGGCGCGACTTCCGGGCGGCGCGCGGCTTCGCGGAGGAGGCGCTGAAGACGCAGCCGAAGCGGTGGACGGCGTATCCGCCGCTGATCGACGCGTGCACCGGGCTCGGTGACTACAAGGCGGCCGGGCGGGCCCTGGACCGGCTGACGGCGGCGCACTCCGGCCCGGCGGTGCGGGCGTGGGCCGCGGGCGTGTACCGGGACCAGGGGCGCCGGGAGGACGCGGCGGCGGCGCTGGCGGACGCGGCGGCGGCCGCGCAGGCACCGGCCGAGCAGGCGGCGTATCTGGAGCGGGCGGGGCAGCTGGCGTTCGAGCGCGGCGAGCCGGACGCGGCGCTGCGGCACTTCGAGGAGGCGGTGCGGCTGGACCCGGACCAGCGGGCAGCGCAGGCCGGACAGGGGCGGGCGCTGGCCGCGCTGGGGCGCACCTCGGAGGCGCTGAACGCGTACCGGGTGGCGCTTCAGCGGCAGCCGCTGCCCCAGTACGCGCTGGAGCTGGGCGAGTTGTACGAGTCGCTGGGGCTCACACAGCCGGCCCGGGTCACCTACGGCCTGCTGCGCGAGCGGGCCCGGCTGGACGCGCGGGGCGGCGTGGACGACACGCTGGTCCTCGGCCGCCTGGAGGCGGACCACGGCGATCCGGCCGAGGCGGTACGGCTGTTGCGCGTGGAGTGGCAGCGCCGGCCCGGCATCGAGGTGGCCGACGCGCTGGGCTGGGCGCTGCACCGGGCGGGGCAGGACGCGGAGGCGCTGCGGTACGCGGCGACCGCGACGGACCGGGAGCACGGCGGCACGGTGCGCAGCGCGCCGTACGCCTACCACCGCGGGATGATCGAGAAGTCGCTGAACCAGCAGGGGCCGGCCCGCAGGCACCTCCAGGAGGCCCTGCGGATCAACCCCTACTTCTCACCACTGGCCGTCCGCGAGGCCCGCACGGCGCTGGCGGCGCTGGGCGAGCCGCCGGAGGTCGAGGTTCCGCGCTGACCTCCGGGCGGACCGTCGGCTACAGGTTTCCGCGCTTCTCCTGCTCCCGCTCGATCGCCTCGAACAGGGCCTTGAAGTTGCCCTTGCCGAAGCCCATGGAGCCGTGCCGTTCGATGATCTCGAAGAAGACGGTCGGCTTGTCCTGGACCGGCTTGGTGAAGATCTGCAGCAGGTAGCCGTCCTCGTCGCGGTCGGCGAGGATCTTCAGCTCGCGCAGGGTGTCCACCGGCACGCGGGTCTCGCCGACCCACTCCCCCAGCGTGTCGTAGTAGGAGTCGGGGGTGTCGAGGAACTCCACCCCGGCCGCGCGCATGGTGCGCACGGTGGCCACGATGTCGTTCGTGTTCAGCGCGATGTGCTGGCAGCCGGGGCCGTTGTAGAACTCCAGGTACTCGTCGATCTGGGACTTCTTCTTGGCGATCGCCGGCTCGTTGAGCGGGAACTTCACCTTCAGGGTGCCGTCGGCCACGACCTTGGACATCAGCGCCGAGTACTCGGTGGCGATGTCGTCGCCCACGAACTCCTTCATGTTCGTGAAGCCCATGACCTTGTTGTAGAAGGCCACCCACTCGTCCATCTTGCCGAGTTCGACGTTGCCGACGCAGTGGTCGATCGCCTGGAAGGTGCGCTGCGCCGGCGGCGCGACCATCGGCTTGGCGGCGGCGTAACCGGGCAGGTAGGGGCCGTCGTAGCCGGAGCGCTCGACCAGGGTGTGCCGGGTCTCGCCGTAGGTGGCGATCGCGGCGAGGACGACCGTGCCGTGCTCGTCCTTGAGCTCGTACGGCTCGGCGACGCTCTTGGCGCCCTGCTCGATGGCGTACGCGTAGGCGGCGCGCGCGTCCGGCACCTCGATGGCGAGGTCGATGACGCCGTCGCCGTGCTCGGCCACGTGCTGGGCCAGGAAGTGGCCCCAGGCGGTGGCGGGCTTGATCACCGAGGTGAACACGAACCGGGCGGAGCCGTTCTCCAGCACGTAGCTGGCGGTCTCGCGGCTGCCGTTCTCCGGTCCGGAGTAGGCGACCAGCGTCATGCCGAAGGCGGTGGAGTAGTAGTGCGCGGCCTGCTTGGCGTTGCCCACGGCGAAGACGACCGCGTCCATTCCCTTGACCGGGAAGGGGTCGGCCTGCCGGGCGGTGTCGGGAGTGTGGTGTGTGGTCTGCGTCATAGCCGAAGCCTGGCCCGGCTCTGCAAGGTGCGCAATACTTCGCGTATTCACTGGGCATTCTGCTCAGCGACACGGCTGCCTCGGCGGCCCTTCTGTACAGGATGCCCACTCCGGGGAGGCTGCTGTGGCGATCGATCACCTGGACGGTCGGATCATCGTGCTGCTCGCGCAGGAACCGCGGATCGGAGTGCTGGAGATGTCCCGGCGGCTCGGGGTGGCGCGCGGGACCGTACAGGCGCGCCTGGACCGGCTTCAGTCGAACGGAGTCATCCGCGGATTCGGTCCCGAGGTGGACCCGGCGGCCCTCGGCTACCCGGTCACCGCTTTCGCCACGCTGCAGATCCGGCAGGGCCAAGGGGCCGATGTACGGGCCCACTTGGCGTCCGTGCCGGAGGTGCTGGAGCTGCACACCACCACCGGCACCGGGGACATGCTGTGCCGGCTGGTGGCCCGCTCCAACGCCGATCTCCAGCGGGTGATCGACCGCGTCGTCGGTTTTGATGGCATCGTCCGGGCCTCCACCGCGATCGTGATGGAGAACCCCGTGCCGCTGCGGGTCATCCCGCTGGTGCAGCAGGCGGCGCAGGACCGGGAGCGGACCATGTGACCCGACGGGGGTGAGGCCGGTGAACTTCTGGGAGTACCTCGGCAGCCGCCACCAGCAGTTGCTCACCGACGCCTATCAGCACGCCAGCGCCGTCTTCCAGTGCATGGTGCTGGCGACCGCGCTGGGCGTGTTCATCGCGGTCGCGACCTACCGCAGCGAATGGGCGGGCAACCTGGCGACGCTGACCACGGCGACCATCCTGACCATTCCCTCCCTCGCCATGATCGGCCTGCTCGTCCCGGTCGTGGGGCTCGGTGTGCCGCCGACCGTGATCTCCCTGACCCTGTACGGGCTGCTGCCGGTGGTGCGCAACGCGATCGTCGGCCTGCGCGGGGTCGATCCGGCGCTGACGGACGCGGCGCGCGGCATCGGCATGTCCCGGCTGACGCGGCTGGTGCGAGTGGAGCTGCCGCTGGCGTGGCCGCCGATCCTGACCGGTATCCGGGTCTCCACGCAGATGCTGATGGGCATCACCGCCATCGCCGCCTACGCCTCCGGGCCCGGGCTCGGCAACGAGATCTTCCGCGGGCTGGCCTCGCTGGGCAGCAAGAACGCGCTCAACCAGGTGCTCGCGGGCACCCTCGGGATCATCGTCCTGGCCCTGCTGTTCGACGCCGCGTACGTCCTGATCGGACGGCTGACCATCCCCAGGGGGATCCGTGTCTGACGCGCCCGTGCCCGAGGTCTCCGACGTGTCCGGCGCGCCTGCCGCGTCGGGCGTGTCCGGTGCGTCCGGCGTGTCCGGCACGCACGCGTCCGTCGCCGGGGCGGCGATCGAGCTGGAGAATCTGACCAAGCGCTACCCGGGCAACCCCCACCCGGCCGTCGACAACGTCAGCATGGAGATCAAGGCCGGCGAGACCGTGATCTTCGTCGGCCCGTCCGGCTGCGGGAAGTCGACCACCCTGAAGATGATCAACCGGCTGATCGAGCCGACCGGCGGCCGCATCCGCATCGGCGGCGAGGACGTCACCGACATGGACCCGGTGAAGCTGCGCCGCAAGGTCGGCTACGCCATCCAGTCGGCCGGGCTCTTCCCGCACATGACCGTCGCCCAGAACATCGCGCTGGTGCCGAGGATGGTCGGCTGGTCCAAGTCCCGCATCCGCTCCCGGGTGGAGGAGCTGCTGGACCTGGTCGGACTCGACCCCGGCGAGTTCCACGGCCGCTACCCGCGCCAGCTCTCCGGCGGTCAGCAGCAGCGCGTCGGCGTGGCCCGGGCGCTGGCCGCCGATCCGCCGGTGCTGCTGATGGACGAGCCGTTCGGCGCGGTCGACCCGATCACCCGCGACCACCTCCAGGACGAGCTGATCCGGCTCCAGCGCGAACTGCACAAGACGATCGTCTTCGTCACCCACGACTTCGACGAGGCCATCAAGCTGGGCGACCGCATCGCGGTCCTGCGCGAGCACTCCCACATCGCGCAGTTCGACACCCCGGAGGCGATCCTGACCAACCCCGCCGACGACTTCGTCTCCGGCTTCGTCGGCGCCGGTGCGGCCCTGAAACGGCTGAACCTCACCCGCGTACGGGACGTGGAGATCACCGACTATCCGACCGTCACCGTGGACACGCCGCTCCAGCAGATCTTCGGGCTGCTGCGCTCCAGCGGCACCAACGAGATCCTGCTGCTCGACCGGCGCCGGCGCCCCTACAAGTGGCTCAGGCGCGGCGACCTGATGCGGGCCAGGGGTTCGCTGGCGCGGGCGGGCACGCTGGTGCACGACACGGTCACGCGGGACGCGACTCTGCGCGACGCGCTGGAGGCGGTCCTCACCGACAGCGCCGGGCGGGTCGCGGTGACCGGGCGGCACGGCGCGTACACCGGCGTCGTCGACATGGAGACGCTGATGAACTCCGTGCACGAGCTGCTGGAGGCCGACCGGCTGGAGGCGATGGAGCACCAGCACGAACTGGAGGCGGCGCGTTCGGCGCAGACGCACGCGGAGCAGGAGGGCGAGGCCGGGGGACGCAAGGCATGAGCGACGCCGAGGAGATGCGGGACGACCGGGTCGACGAGGAGGAGCCGCCGCCCCCGGCCCGGCCCGCCCCGCGGCGGCGGGTGAGCTGGCAGAAGCTGACCTTCCTGCCCCTGGTGCTGGTCGCCGTGCTGCTGGCGACCTGGCTGTGGTTCCGGCAGGCCGACCTGGACCAGATCTCGAAGAACGCCCTGTCCGGCGGCCAGGTGTCCAAGGCGCTGTGGCAGCACGTGCAGCTGACGGTGATCTCCACCTTCTTCGTGCTGATCATCGCGATCCCGCTGGGGGTGCTGCTGACGCGCCGGATGTTCCGCAAGGCGACCCCGGTTGCGATGACGTTCGCCAACATGGGGCAGGCCACACCCGCGATCGGTCTGCTCGCGCTGCTCGTGATCTGGCTGGGCATCGGCCGCCGGTCCGCCCTGATCGGCATCATCGCCTACGCGATCCTGCCGGTGCTGTCCAACACGATCGCCGGCCTGCGCGCCAACGACCCGACGCTGCTGGAGGCGGCCCGCGGCATCGGGATGTCCCCGCTCGGGGTGCTGCGGCGGGTGGAACTGCCGCTCGCGGTGCCGCTGATCCTCGCCGGGGTGCGCACGGCGCTGGTGCTGAACGTCGGCACGGCGACGCTGGCCGTGTTCGGCGGGGGCGGCGGTCTCGGGGTGCTCATCACGACGGGGATCACCAACCAGCGGATGCCGGTGCTGGTGCTCGGCTCCGTCCTCACCGTCTCGCTCGCCCTGCTGGTGGACTGGCTGGCGTCGCTGGCGGAACTGCTGCTCAAGCCGCGGGGGCTGGAGGCCGGGACGTGAGACGACGCATCCGCGCCCTGGTGACCTGCGTGCTGCTGGCGCCGGCCGGCTGCGGGCTGACCAGCGGCTCCCCCATGTCCGACGACGTGAAACCCGGCCTGATCGGCAAGGGCGAGCCGCTGAAGGGGGCCGATCTCACGGTCACGTCCAAGTCGTTCACGGAGAGCCTCATCCACGGCGCGATGATGGGCATCGCCTTCCAGGCGGCCGGCGCGCACGTGCTGGACCGCACCGGCATCCAGGGTTCCATCGGCGGCCGGGAGGCGGTGAAGAAGGGCGACGCGGACGCCATGTACGAGTACACGGGCACCGCGTGGATCACGTACCAGGGACACAGCACGCCCATCCCCGACCCGCGGCAGCAGTGGCAGGCGGTGAAGGCCGCGGACGTGAAGGAGGGGCTGACCTGGCTGCCGCCGTCGCGGCTGGACAACACCTACGCGCTGGCGATGAACCAGGACGCGTACCGGAAGTACGGCACGAGGACGCTGTCGGACGTGGCGGCACTGGCGAAGAAGAACCCGGGCGCGGTGACGCTGTGCGTGGAGGGCGAGTTCGCCAACCGGGCGGACGGCCTGCCGGGCATGGAGAAGAAGTACGGCATGCACATCCCGGCGAAGAACGTCACGCAGATGGACACCGGGATCATCTACACCCAGACGGCGAAGGGCAGTTGCACCTACGGCGAGGTCTTCACCACGGACGGGCGGATCCGCTCGATGAACCTGGTGGTGATGGACGACGACAAGAAGTTCTTCCCCAACTACAACGCCGCCCCCGAGATCAACACCACGACATTCAAGAAGTGGCCGGCCATCGCCCAGGTCCTGGCCCCACTGACGGCCCGCCTGGACAACAAGGTGGCCCAGGAACTGAACGCCAAGGTGGACGTGGACGGAGAGGATCCACACCAGGTGGCACTGGACTGGATGAGGAAGGAGGGGCTGGTGAAGTAGGGGGGTGGGTGGGGGTGTTGGGGGAGGGAGTGGGTGACAGCGAAGGCGTTGCCGAGGCGGCCTAACAGCTCGGGACCGTGGCCTTGCCCTTCTCCAGGGCGGTCAGGGCGTCCACCGCGCTCTTCAAGGAGGTGACCGGGATCAGCCGCAGGCCCTTGGGCAGCTCGCCCTTGGCGTCCGAGCACTCCGCCTTCGGTACGAGGAAGACGGTCGCCCCGTCGCGGCGGGCGGCCTGCGTCTTCAGGCCCACGCCGCCCACCGGGCCGACCTTGCCGTCGGCGTCGATGGTGCCGGTGCCGGCGATGGTGCGGCCGCCCGTGAGGTCGCCGCCGCTGCCGTCGCCGTCGAGCTTGTCGACGACGCCGAGGGCGAAGAACAGCCCGGCGCTGGGCCCGCCAATGTCCGCCAGCTTCAGATCGACCTTGACCTTCTGCTCGCTGAGGTGGAGATAGCCCAGCGCGGCCTTGGTCGCCGCGTCCTGGGACTGGTCCATCTGCGCGAGGTTGTGCCGCTCGATCTCCTTGAGGTTCTCCCCGCTCGGGTACACCGCGTCGCGCGGCATGATCGCCCGGTCGGTGGCGAACCAGCCGTCGATGACGTCGCCGAGCGAGACGTGCGCGTCGGGCCCGGTCGCCTCGATGGTGGTCATCCGCAGCTGGCCGCTGGTCCGGCGGGTGGGAGCCCCGGAGATCGTGATGACCGGCGTGCCCTTGTTGTCGCCCAGTACATTCGCCGTCGTACCCGGCTGCGCCACCGAGAACGGCAGCGGCGCGAACGCCGCCGTGGCGAGCAGGGCCACGACGGGCAGCGCGCAGACGGCGAGGGCCTTAGGGCGTGTGAGGCGAGAGAGCACGGAGCCAATCTAACGTGAGGCCGCTCCCCCACCCGGCGCCGGTCGGGGTGAGGGCCCCCGGCCCCGGCGACGGCGGCGCGCCGAGGATCGGCGGGAACGGCTCGTCGACGGCGGCCTGCTCAGCCTCTCCCCCGGCACCGCCACAGCAATGGTCACCGCCGGGTCAGCGCAGCGCCTCCGCCACCTCGCGGGCCGCGTCGACGACCCGTGGTCCGACCCGTTCCGGTACGGCGTCCGCGAGCATCACCACGCCGACGCTGCCCTCGACCCCCGTGAGCCCCAGCAACGGCGCCGCGGCGCCGCTGGCACCGGCTTCCAGCTCGCCGTGCGTCAGCGTGTAGCCGGGGTCGCCCAGCGGGTTGGCCCGGGCCGCGAGGATCGCCTTGCCGGCGGCCCCGCGGTCCAGCGGGTGCCGGAACCCGGCCCGGTAGGCCACGTGATAGTCCGTCCACGACGGCTCGACGACCGCGACGGCCAGCGCCTCGGTCCCGTCCACGAGCGTCAGATGCGCGGTGGCGCCTATGTCCTCCGCCAGCGACCGCAGCGCCGGCAGCGCCGCCTCGCGCACCAGCGGATGCACCTGGCGGCCCAGCCGCAGCACGCCCAGCCCGACCCGGGCCCTGCCACCCAGATCACGCCGTACGAGAGCATGCTGCTCCAGCGTGGCGAGCAACCGGTACACCACGGTCCGGTTCACCCCCAGCTTGTGCGAAAGCTCGGTGACGGTCAGCCCGTGGTCCGTGTCGGCCAGCAGCTTGAGGACTCGCAGTCCTCGGTCGAGCGTCTGAGAGGTCTCCGCGGTCACGACGCCCACTCCTCCAAGTGGTGAGGTCGGCGGGCCTCCACATGGACGGACGCGTCACCGAGTCCCGTCGGCGACGCGCAACGAAGGCCGCCGATCGGTGACGGTCCGGGTCGTTCCGGACCCAGTCGCTTCACGGCTGCGCTCCGCGGCGGCGCTGCCACGGGGCGTGTGCGTAGCGGGACAGTAGCGAAGCAGGTTCGCTGAGCGGAAGGCTCCGTCCAGAATCCGGGCAACGGCCGAGACGAACCATCTGTGTTTGTCCGGATACGTACTGCGCACGATCGCCCCACACACCCCCCGTGGAGCGTCACTTCATGCGCGTGGCCCACTCCTGGACCTTGGCGATCCGCTGCCGCAGCTGGCCGGCCGTGGCCTCCGCGCTCGGCGGGCCGCCGCACACCCGGCGCAGCTCGGTGTGGATGACGCCGTGCGGCTTGCCGCTCTGGTGGACGTAGGCGCCGACCATGGTGTTGAGCTGGCGGCGCAGCTCCATCAGCTCCTTGTGCGTGACGACCGGCCGCCGCTCGGCGGGCATCTCCAGCAGGTCGGCCTCCTCGGCCGGCTTCTTCTTGCTGTGCGCGATCTGCTTGGCCTGCCGCTTCTGCAGCAGCAGCTGCACCTGGTCGGGCTCCAGCAGGCCGGGGATGCCGAGGTAGTCCTGCTCCTCCTCGCTGCCGGGGTGGGCCTGCATGCCGAACTCGGCGCCGTTGTACATCACCCGGTCGAAGACGGCGTCGGACTCCAGCGCCTCGAAGGGCAGCATGTCCTGGTCGCCGGTGTCCTCGTCCTGCTGCCGCTCCGCCTCCTGGAGGAGCTTGTCCTCCTCGGCGTAGGGGTCCTCCTCGCCGTCCTTCTTCGGCTTGTCGAGGACGTGGTCGCGCTCGCGCTCCATCTCGTTGGCGAAGGAGAGCAGGTCGGGCACGGTCGGCAGGAACACGGACGCGGTCTCGCCGCGCCGCCTGGACCGTACGAAACGGCCGACGGCCTGCGCGAAGAACAGCGGCGTGGAGATCGTCGTGGCGTACACGCCGACCGCGAGACGCGGCACGTCGACGCCCTCGGACACCATGCGGACGGCGACCATCCACCGGTCGTCGCTCGTACTGAAGTCGTCGATCCGCTTCGACGCGCCGGTGTCGTCGGACAGCACCAGGGTCGCCTTGTGGCCGGTGATCTCCCGGATCAGCTTGGCGTAGGCGCGGGCGGAGTCCTGGTCGGAGGCGATGACGAGGGCGCCGGCGTCCGGGATGGCCTTGCGGACCTCGGTGAGCCGCTGATCGGCGGCGCGCAGCACGGACGGCATCCACTCGCCGCGCGGGTCCAGCGCGGTGCGCCAGGCCTGGCTGATGGCGTCCTTGGTCATCGGCTCGCCGAGGCGGGCCTCGATCTCGTCGCCGGCCTTGGTGCGCCAGCGCATGTTGCCGCTGTAGGAGAGGAAGATGACCGGCCGGACGACACCGTCGGAGAGGGCGGAGCCGTAGCCGTAGGTGTAGTCGGCGGCCGAGCGGCGGATGCCGTCCGCCCCTTCCTCGTACATCACGAAGGGGATCGGGTTGGTGTCGGAGCGGAACGGCGTACCGGTCAGCGCCAGGCGCCGCGTCGCCGGCTCGAACGCCTCCAGGCAGGCCTCACCCCAGGACTTGGAGTCACCGGCGTGGTGGATCTCGTCGAGGATCACGAGCGTCTTGCGCTGCTCGGAGCGGTTGCGGTGCAGCATGGGCCGCACGCCGACGCCCGCGTAGGTCACGGCGACGCCGTCGTACTCGCGGCCCAGCGGCCCGGCGCTGTACTCGGGGTCGAGCTTGATCCCTATCCGGGCGGCGGCCTCGGCCCACTGCTTCTTCAGGTGCTCGGTCGGCGCGACCACGGTCACCTGCTGCACGACGTGGTGGTGCAGCAGCCAGGACGCCAGCGTCAGGGCGAAGGTCGTCTTGCCTGCGCCGGGGGTCGCGACCGCCAGGAAGTCACGTGGCTGCTCCTGGATGTACTTCTCCATCGCCCCCTGCTGCCAGGCACGCAGCTTGCCGGCGGTGCCCCAGGGGGCGCGGCCGGGGAAGGCGGGCGACAGGTGGTGCGAGTGTGACGAGGGGGAGCTGGCGGTGGTAGTCACGGTCTCCGGGATCAAGGTCGTGGCGGCTCGGCTACGTATGACAACCGGGCCACCCTACCGGCGCCGCACCCCGCACCACGCGCGGACAAGCACGGCTCGCCCGAGGGTGGGACTCACGTCACAACGCCCTCAGCCGCCCCGCGATCACCGTCACATCGCTCTCCTTTCCGGAGGCCACGTCGATGACCAGGTCGTACGCCGTGTCCTGGTCGCAGCCGGCGAGATCGACGCCGTTGACGGCGAGGAAGGTCGCCGCGGCCGGCCAGGCGGTGCGCTCGTTGCCGTCGACCAGGGGGTGGTTCGTGGCGAGGGCGTGCAGCAGCGCGGCGGCCTGCTCCCACAGGTCGTCGTAGGCGGGCGTGCCGAACATCCGGGCACGCGGACGGTGCACCGCGGAAGCGAGCAGTCCGGCCTCCCGGGCCTCGGGGGGCCGGCCGCCGAACGCGGTCGCGGCGAGCGCGGTGACCTCGGCGACGGTGAGATGCCGGGTGACGGCGGGCGTGCGGTCCGCGATCATTCGCCCAGCCTCCGCAGCAGCTCGGCGTGAGCCTGGGCCAGCCGCTCACCGACGGCCCGCACCCGCGCGGCCTCGGCGTCGACGTACCCGCGTACGGCCTCCCGCGCGATCTCCTCCGGCCGCAGCCCGGTCCCGTCCGCGAGATCGTCGAGGTCCGGCCCGAGACCGGGGCCGAGGGGAACGGTGAGCTCCTGCATGCGGCGAGCCTACGGCCGTGACACCGGCCCTGCGACGCGTTTCAAGGCCCCGCGGCGCACCGGCCCGGCGACGTGGTGGACGCCCGGAGCAAGACCCGTAACGGAGTTGGACCCCTGTCACGACCTCCTTTCATGAACGGCGTGTGGCAGTCGCGTTGCACCACCCCGGATTCCCTTGAGCCCCGCTCCCGCCCCGCCGTACGGTCGACGCACCGAGTGCGGAACGGAGTCCACAGGGCTCCGGCACCGACCCGGTCGTGTGCCCGAGTGGTTCAGGGACTCGCCTGCAAAGCGAGTTACGCGGGTTCGATTCCCGCCACGGCCTCCGGCGCCTTGACCAGGCGAAAAAGGGCGGCACCTGCAAAAAGGGTGCCGCCCTTCTCTGTCGCCCGTCTCACTTCCCGTTCTCGCCGGCCGCTATGCGCCGGGGTCACGGAGGCCGACTGCGTCATGCCGCCAGAAGGGCTCCGCGTAGACCAGTGTCCCTGTCATCCATGGCTCGTACTCCGGGAGTTCGAGGACCTGGAAGGCGCCATCCGGAATGCGCAGGGACGGCTTGCGGAAGCCCCGGTCGCCACCGGGCGCGAAGCCGAAACGGGAGTAGTAGCCCGGATCGCCCTCCAGGAAGACCAGCGGGACAGCCCGCTCCGCGAGGGTCTTCAGCCCGTGCCGGACCAGGGCCGAGCCGATACCGCGCTGGTGATGCTCGGGCACGACCGCCAACGGGCTGAGCACATGCACCTCGACCAGTCGCCGAGGAGCATCGAGCAGACTGCGGGTGAACATGACGTGCCCGACGATCTGCCCGTCGAGCTCAGCGATCAGTGAGAGACCGCCGGCGGGCGTGATCGTGCCCCGCAGGGTGTCGACCAGGTCGGCCACGACAAGGCCGTGGTCACCGAACGCCCGCAGGTGGATGTCCCGCACAGACTCTCTGTCGCTCGGACGTTCTTCGCGAAGCTCCATGACCGGAGAGTACGGACCCGCCCCAGTCGCTCGCACAGGCTTTTGGAGCCCGAAGGACGCGCGGTGGCCGGCACCGAGGTTCCCCGATGCGGCGCTAGATCCCCAGGGCCACCGGTGCGCCGGCCGGGTCGAGGCAACCCGTCTCGCGGCGGTGGGCCAGCCACAGCAGGAAGGCCAGGCTGGAGACGTCGGCGTTCAGCGGCTGCGCGGCGGTGCCGGGGCCCTGCCAGGACAGGACCGTCCCCGTCACGCCGTCGATGGTCAGGCTGGTGCCGTCCACGGCCTCGCCGAGGCGGATCAGGCGGGCCGCGCCGGGCGGCAGGGCCTCGTGCACGGCCGTGGCGAGCCGCAGTTCGTGCACCGCGTACTCCTCCAGCGTGGCCAGCGGCGCGTCCATGTCCAGCCGGAACCACGGCGTCTCCTCCGGCAGGCCGGCCTCACGCAGGAAGCGGCGCGTCGGCTCGTGCGTGAGGACGCGCGGGAAGTCGATCTCCTCGAAACGGACGATCCGGCCGGCGCCGAACTCCTCGTCCAGCAGCCGTGGCGGCAGATCCAGGGCCAGCCCGGACGCGGTGTCCGGGCCCCTGGCGGTGATGGTGTGTGTGCTCATGGTGCCCCCGTGTGCTACCCCGTGCGGGAGGAACCCCTGTTCCTCTCCCGCACTCAGAACACTACGCGGCGCCACTGACAACGGCCCCGTCAGTGGTTCACCACGGCCGCCTGCGGGCGGATCGGCAGCCGGTTCACCGGGCGGCCCGTCGCGGCGCGCACGGCCGAGGCGATCGCCGCCGGCGAGGCCACCACCGGCACCGCGCTCACCGCCTTCGCGCCGAACGGCGCCACCACGTCGCGCTCCTCGACGAGCTTGACGATTTTGATGTCCGGCGCGTCCAGGGCCGTCGGCAGCGCGTACCCGATGAGGTCGGGGTGGCGGATCAGGCCGCGCGGTGTGCGCAGGTTCTCCGTCAGCGCGATGCCCACGCCCTGCGTGACACCTGCCTCGATCCGCGCCGCAAGCTGCGCGGGGTTGAGGACGCGGCCCACGTCCTGGGCGACCGCCAGCTCCACCACCCGCACCGAACCCAGCTCGATGTCGACGTCCACCACCGCGCGGATCGCGCAGAAGGCGAGGCTGACGAAGGCATCCCCCTGGCCGGACCCGTCCAGGGGTTCCGTCGGGTGCGGGCGGCACTGCGCCGTGGCCCACAGCTCCTTGCCGTCCATCGCCTCGGTCACCGTCGTCGACAGCACACCGTCGTACGACGTGATCTTGCCGTCGGTGATCTGGAGCAGCTCCGTCGACATGCCGAACTTGTGGGCCAGCGGCTGCAGCAGCTGCGTACGGACCATCTTGGCCGCGCGCTCGACCGCGCCGCCCGACACCCACGTGTGGCGGCCGCGGCAGCCCGGGCCCGCCGGGGGCTGGTCGGTGTCGACGGGCGCCATGTGCACCTCGTCGATGCCGAGGGTCTCCTGCACGATCTGCCGGGCCAGCGTGGCGAAGCCCTGCCCGGTCTCCACCGCCGCGCACAGCACGGTGGCGACCCCGTCGTGCACCTTCACGGTCGCGGTGGACACCTCGTCGGCGCCCTCCGCGCCGAGCATGTGCACCACACCCAGCCCGTAGCCCACACCGCGCCGCACCGCGCCCGGCTCGCCCGCGCCCTCGGGGCCGCCGGGCAGCAGCCAGTCCTCCTCGGCGGTGTCCTTGGGCAGCGGCGGCAGCGGGAAGTCCCGTACGGCCTGGAGGAGTTCGGCGACCGGCGCCGGGCAGGTCACCGGCTGCCCCGTCGGCAGCACGTCGCCCGTGGCCAGGACGTTGCGCAGGCGCAGCTCCGCCGGGTCGACGCCCAGTTTCTTCGCCAGCTTGTCCATCTGCGCCTCGTAGGCGGCACACACCTGCATGGCGCCCTCGCCGCGCACATGGCCCGACGGGGGGTTGTTGGTGCGCACCGCCCAGCCCTCGATGAACGCGTTCGGCACGACGTACGGGCCGCAGGCGAAGGCGACCGCCGCGGCGAGCGCTTCCGAGGACGTGTCGGCGTACGCGCCCGCGTCCAGCAGGATCTGCGCCTCGACCTTCACCAGCTTGCCCTCGGCGTCCGCGTGGTGGCGGTAGCGCAGCAGGGTGGGGTGCCGGTGGACGTGGCCGAGGAAGGACTCCTCGCGCGTCGCGGTCAGCTTCACCGGGTGGCCGGTCTTCAACGCCAGCAGCCCGAGCGGGAGCTGGAAGCCCTGGTCCTCGCGGTCGGCGGTCGCGCCGGGGACGCCGGTGACGACGACCTTCACCCGCTCCGGTTCCAGGCCGTAGCAGGCGGCGAGGGCGTCGCGGTCGGTGTGCGGGTCGGTGGACGCCGTGTACAGCTCCACGCCGCCGTCGGGGCGGGGTACGGCGAGAGCGGCCTCGGCGCCGATCGGGGCGGGGTCCTGGCGGCCGATGCGGTACAGGCCCTCGACGACGACCTCGCCGACCGCGCCGTGGTCGCCGTGGTGCAGCGGGATGTGCCGGATCAGGTTGCCGTCCGGGTGCAGCGGCTCGGCCTCGAAGGCGTGCTCCGGGTCGGTGACGGGGTCGAGCACCTCGTACTCGACGATGACGGCCGCCGCGGCCATCCGCGCGGTGTCCGGGTGGTCGGCGGCGACGGCCGCGATGGGCTCGCCGTGGTGGCGTACGACGTCCGAGGCGAACACCGGGCGGTCGGCGGCGCCCCGGCCGTACACCGGGCTGCCGGGGACGTCCTCGTGCGTGACGACGGCCCGCACGCCGGGCATCTCGCGGGCGTGGGTGGTGTCGATGGAGATGATGCGCGCGTGCGGGTGCGGGGAGCGCAGCAAGGCCGCCCACAGCAGGCCCTCGGCCCACAGGTCGGCCGCGTAGGGGAACGTCCCCTCCGTCTTGGCGCGGGCGTCGGCGGACGGCAGGGAGGCGCCCAGGCCGTGCGGGATCTGCTCGGGGGCGGGTGCCGCCTCCGCGGTGGTGGTCGCGGCGGCCGCTTCGTTGCTCACGCCTGGCCTCCGTCCTCTCCCTGTCCGTACGGCTGCTGGTCGTGCCCGCGCGGGGCGGCGGGGTCCTCGAAGGCGGCCGGGCGCTCGAAGGCGCCGCCGTCCTCGAACACGCTCGGGTGCACACCGCCCGCGCCGGGACCCGCCTGGTGCGGGATACGGGCTTCGTCGCCGGCCGTCTCACCGTCGCCGGCGCGCACCGCCTCCCGCTCGGCGACGACCTCCTGGACGGCCTGCAGGACGCCCTGGTAGCCCGAGCAGCGACACAGGTTGCCGCACAGTGCCTGGCGGGCCTCCATCTCGGTCGGCGCCGGGTTGCCCTCCAGCAGGTCGTGCAGGGTCATCGCCATGCCGGGCACGCAGAAGCCGCACTGCACCGCGCCGCACCGGGCGAGCGCCCGCTGCACGTCCGAGGGCTGCCCCTCCTCGGCGAGGCCCTCCACGGTGCGCACCTCGCTGCCGGCGGCGGTGACGGCGGGCACCAGGCAGGAGGCGACGAGCCTGCCGTCGACCTGCACGTTGCACGCCCCGCACTCGCCCTGCGAGCAGCCGTCCTTGGCTCCGGCGAGCCCGAGCCGCTCGCGCAGCACGTACAGCAGCGACTCACCGATCCAGGCGTCGCCGACGGGCCGGTCGGCGCCGTTGACCCGCAGCACGTAGGAGGCGAGGGGGTGTTCGTCGTGCGGGGGCGGCGGGGCGTCGTGCGGCCGGTCGCCCTGGGCGAACTCGCCGGGGGCGGGCGCGTCGTGCACGGGCGGCTCGGACGGCTCGGCGGCGGACGGCTCCTCGGCACCCTCCGGCGACGCGGCCGCCTCCGGCTCGGCTGCCTCTTCCGGCTGCGGCTGCGGCTGCGGCTGCGGCTGCGGCTGCGGCGCGGATACGGCGCCGGGTGCGGCGTCGGTGTCCAGGGCGCCGGCGTCCCCGTGCGCGTCGAGGGCGGGGGTGTCGTCCGCCGTGTCCTGCGGGTGGTGTGCGTCCTGTGCGTCCGCGTCCTGCGTGTCCTGGGCTGCTGGGGCATCGAGCGCCGACGGCCCGGAGGGCTCGGCCTGGGGCTCGTCGGCGGCGGACCCGGTGCCGGGCGCCTCGGGGGCAGCGGGGGCTTCCGGGACGGGGGCGGCGTGAGCGGCAGCCGGGAGGGGCTCCGTCACCGGCGGCTGGGCGGGGCCGGCGGCGTAATCGCCCCCGTGTCCGGCGAAGTGACCGGTGTGCGCGGCACCGGCGTGCTCACCGGGGTGCCCGGCGACCGCGTGCTCACCGGGGTGCGCCGGGTCGGCGTGCTGCTCCCCCTGCGCACCGGGCCCGGGAGGCTGCGGCGTGTCCCAGGGGTGCCCCTGGGCCCCGGTCGCCCAGGGGGCGGCGGCTCCTCCGGGCAGCGTGGCCGGCGGTGTGCCGCCCCACTGCTCGACGAGCGAGGACGTCGAGTACTCGCCGGACTCGTCCGGCAGATCACCCCCGGCGACCGGGATCGACCACTGACCGGTGACGTCGTGACCGGGCGCGGGCGACGGCGCGGACTCCGGATCGGCGGGGGCGGGGGCGCCGCCGGTGCCGTACGCGTCCGTGTCCGTGTGCTCCGCGAAGTTCCACTGCCCGGTCGCCCCGGCCTGGTAGGTGAACCGGTCGTCCGCGCCCGCCTGCGGCGAGTCGCCGGCCGCGGGCGCGCCCCAGTGCACGCCGTCCACCGGCATGCTCCACGTGCCCGTGGCGGCCGGGTCGGTGCCCGCGGTGGTGGCGGGGGCGACCGTTATCTGCGGCGGCACATAGCCGTGCCCGGGCGCGGCGAGCGGACTGTCGCCGGACAGCAGCGCGTCGATGCCGCCCTCGGGGAGCTTGACGAAGGCGGTCGCGCCGTCGTCGTAGTCGCCCTGGGGCAGCGGGTCCCAGCGGCTGCCGCCCTGCGGGGTGCCCTCTGCGTGCTGGTCGTCGGTCACGACAATGCCCTCCCCAGTGCTCGTCGGGCCAGCGCGGCGACGGTGCGCCGCAGGTGCAGTACGGCGGGTGGCAGCTGCGGCACGGAGCCGTCCTCGGCCGGGGCCGGGTCGGGGATGCAGGCCGCGGCGACGTACTCGCCGAAGGCGTGCAGGGCCTCAGGGACGATCGCGCGGTTGTTGTCCCAGTCGATGAGCTGGGCGACCCAGTGTTCGGCCTCCAGGGGCCGCAGCGCCATCGGTGCGATGGCGCCGACCGCGCAGCGCACGCCGCGGCGCGCGGGGTCGAGGACCAGCGCGACGGAGGCGACGGCCCGCCCGGGGCCGGTGCGGCCGGTGGCCTTGAGGAAGACCTGCGGGGCGTGCAGCAGCGGCACGCGCACGTAGCCGATCAGTTCGCCGCCGCGCAGCATGTCCACCCCGGCCAGCAGGTGCGACACCGGGATCTCCCGGCGGGCGCCGCCCGGTCCGGCGATGATCAGGGTCGCCTCCAGCGCGGCCAGCACGGGCAGCGCGTCGCCGGTCGGGGCGGCGGAGGCGATGTTGCCGCCGAGCGTGCCGGCGTTGCGGATGTGGGGCGGGCCGGCGGCGCGGGCGGCGGCGGCGAGCGCCGGGATGAGGGCGGCGAAGTCGGGGCGGCCCATACGCGCGTGCGTGAGGCCGGCGCCGAGCAGGGCGTGGCCGTCCAGGTACTGCCAGCCGCGGATCTCGCTGATCCGGCCCAGGCCGACCAGCCCGGTGGGCCTGAGCTGCCCGGAGTTGACGGCGGTCATCAGGTCGGTGCCGCCCGCGACCGGCACGGCGGCGGGCATGGCGGTCAGGGCCTCCACGGCCTCGTCCAGCGTCGTGGGCAGCGTGACGGACTGCGCCGCCTGCGGTGCGTGCGTGGTCAAAACCGGCTGCCCCTTCCCGCTGCCCCACCTGGTCCCGCCTGTTGCGCCGTACGGTACGTGCTGACAGGGCGGACGTGGCAACTCTGGCACATCTTCCGGGCAGCTGAGGACGCGGGTCCGGTAGGAGGCGTTCGCCCACCTCACCGGCGAGTTGGTCCGTTTTCGCACGGCTTCACCGAAGGGCGCGAATTGGCACTCTTCGGTGACCCTGATGCGATTGTGCCACTACCTGTTCGACCGCCGCGGGGGCTGTGGAAAACGGCCGCCCGCACCCTGTGGACAACGGCTGCGGACGGGCTGTGGGCAATGGCTGCCGACGGGCTGTGGACAGCGGCCGACCGGGCGGGGCGGCGCCTACCGGTCGGGCGGCGGTCCGTCGAGCGGCCGGCCCAGGATTCCCGGCCGGCGCTGCCAGGGCCGCGGTCCCGCGGGCGGGCGGTAGGCCACGCCGAGGGCGTCAAGTCGCCGGTAGTGGGCGGCCATCCGGCGCTCGAAGCCTGCGAAGTCCCGGGCGGCCGGGACCGGCAGGGCGCTCCAGGCCACCTCGGCGAAGGCGGCGAGCCGGGGGAACAGCTGGTAGTCCACGCGCTGCTGGTCCTCCGTCACCTCCGACCACAGGTTGGCCTGCGTGCCCAGCACGTGCCGGGCCTCGTCCTCGGTGAGCTGCTCCGGGACGGGTTCGAACCGGTAGACGTCCTCCAGGGTGCGCACGAAGCCGATGGGCACCGGCTCGTCCTCGCCCGCGGCCTGACGGTGGTCCAGATACACGTACTGCTCCGGGCACATGACGACGTCGTGGCCCGCGCGGGCGGCGGCGACCCCGCCGCCGTAACCGCGCCAGGAGGACACCGCCGCGCCCGGTGCGAGGCCGCCCTCGAGGATCTCGTCCCAGCCGATGAGCCGCCGCCCGCGCGCGGCCAGCCACCGGTCGAAGTGGGCGATGAACCACGCCTGGAGCTCGTCCTCGCCGGCCAGCCCGAGTTCCTTGATGCGGGCCTGCGCGGTGGCCGAACGGCGCCACTGGTCCTTGGGGCACTCGTCACCGCCCACGTGGACGAAGACGGACGGGAAGAGCTCCAGCACCTCCTCGAACACGCCTTCGTAGAAGCGCAGGGTGTTGTCAGTGGGGGCGAGTACGTTCGGGTTGATCCCCCAGGTGTCCCAGACGGTGAGGGCGGTGGTGTCGATGACGTCGGTGTTGCCGAGTTCCGGGTACGCGGCGATGGCGGCCTGCGAGTGTCCGGGTACGTCGATCTCCGGGACGACGGTGATATGCCGCTCGGCGGCGTAGGCGACGATCTCGCGGATGTCGTCCTGGGTGTAGTAGCCGCCGTGGGGCCGCTCGTCCCACAGCGGCGAGGCGCGGTGGCCGAGCTTCGTGCGGGCGCGCCAGGCGCCGGTCTCCGTCAGCTCCGGGTGGCGTTCGATCTCGATGCGCCAGCCCTGGTCGTCGGTCAGATGCAGGTGCAGCACGTTGAGTTTGTGCGCCGCCATCACGTCCAGCTGCCGCAGGACGCCGTCCTTGGGCAGGAAGTGCCGGGCGACGTCCAGCAGGAGGCCGCGCCAGCCGAAGCGTGGCGTGTCCTCGACGACCACACCGGGCAGGGTCCAGCGCCGGCCGGGCGTGACGGGTGCGCGCCGGAAGGCCTCGGGCCCGAGCAGCTGGCGCAGCGTCTGCGCACCCCAGAAGACGCCGGCCGGACCGCCGCCGTGCAGGGTCACCCCGGCGTCGTCCACGGTCAGCCGGTACCCCTCGGGACCGAGCGGCCCGGCGTGCTCGACGGCCAGCCGGATCGTGCGGCCGTCCCGGCCGTCGCCGGGCGGCAGCGCGTACCCGGTCACGGCCCCGAGCGTGGCGCGCAGCCAGCGCGCGGTGGCCTCGGTGCCGGGCCCGGCCGCCAGCAGGGTGTCCTCGCCGAGCGTGAAACCGGCGGCGAGCGTCCGCACGGCCCGGGGCGCCGGAATCAGTTCCTCAGCAGTCATGCCGGTCCCCCACCACTCCCCGGGCGGCCCTCGATACGGCCCGCCCGGGGAAGGCTAGGGAGCCCGTGAACACGACCACAAGAGGACTGCACCAATCGCGTGAACGCGCGGAGGCCCCGGCGGCGCGCCGCAGCACACCAGGGGGGCCTCATCACGCCGGGCAGTGGTCCGGCGGGCCGGCGCGCTACTTCTTGCCGCCGCCCTTGCCGTCCTTGCCGCCCTCGTCGCCGCCGGCGCCCATGGACTCGTAGATCTCCTTGCACATGGGACACACGGGGTACTTCTTCGGGTCGCGGCCCGGCACCCAGACCTTGCCGCACAGCGCCACGACGGGCGTCCCGTCGAGGGCGCTCGCCATGATCTTGTCCTTCTGGACGTAGTGGGCGAAGCGCTCGTGGTCACCGTCACCGTGGGAGGTCTGCGGCGTCGGCTCTACGAGGGTCCCCGTACCAGTCCCGCGCTCGGGCTCGAGAGTGCTCATAAACGCCAAGGGTACTGAAGGTCACAGGGTTCAGTTGAGCGACGGGTCGTCCGGATACGTCGCCACCATCGCCAGTTCGTTGCGCTGGCGGCGCAGGACCTCGCGCCACAGTGTCTCGGGGGACGGGGAGGAGACGTCACCGGGTTCGGACTCGACGACGTACCAGGCGCCCTCGACCAGTTCGTCCTCCAGTTGGCCGGGGCCCCAGCCGGCGTATCCGGCGAAGATCCGCAGGGAACCGAGGGCGGAGGCGAGGAGTTCCGGCGGGGCCTCCAGGTCGACCAGGCCGATCGCGCCGTGCACCCGCCGCCAGCCGAGCGGGGTGCCGTTCGCCTCCGGATCGCCCGGGACGACGGCGACGCCGAGGGCCGAGTCCAGCGAGACAGGACCGCCCTGGAAGACGACGCCGGGCTCACCGGTGAGATCCGCCCAGCCCTCCAGGATGTCGCCCACGTCCACCGGCGTGGGACGGTTGAGGACGACGCCGAGCGAGCCCTCCTCGTCGTGGTCGAGAAGGAGCACCACCGCGCGGTCGAAGTTCGGGTCCGCCAGGGCGGGCGTGGCCACGAGCAGCCGCCCTGTGAGCGAGGACACCTCGGTCATGCCAGACATGATCCCGCATCTTCCCGGGCTGTGGGGAGGCAATCGGGGTAGGCGAGTGAAGGCAGGTCACGGCTCACCGGGGCGCCGCGGGCACACATGTCGCCGCGGTGACCGCACGTGCCCGGGCGTCAACGGTTCGTGTTGTGACACAGCTATGACGTTCCCGGGTGCTCCGCGGGCTTACTTCAGGGGGGTCCGTGGCGATTACTCTGTCTCTCTCCCCCTGCCCGACTCATCGGAACGCGAGATACATGACCGTCAACGACGATGTCCTGCTTGTCCACGGCGGAACCCCGCTGGAGGGCGAGATCCGTGTCCGCGGCGCGAAGAACCTCGTGCCGAAGGCCATGGTGGCCGCCCTGCTGGGCGGCGAGCCGAGTCGACTGCGCAATGTTCCGGACATCCGTGACGTGCGGGTCGTGCGCGGCCTGCTGCAGCTGCACGGGGTGACGGTCCGTCCGGGTGAGGAGCCGGGTGAGCTGGTGCTCGACCCGACCCGGGTGGAGAGCGCCAACGTCGCTGACATCGATGCCCACGCGGGCTCCAGCCGTATCCCCATCCTGTTCTGCGGTCCGCTGCTGCACCGCCTCGGGCACGCCTTCATCCCGGGCCTGGGCGGCTGTGACATCGGCGGCCGGCCCATCGACTTCCACTTCGACGTGCTGCGGCAGTTCGGCGCGGTCATCGAGAAGCGCGCGGACGGCCAGTACCTGGAGGCCCCGCAGCGGCTGCGCGGCACCAAGATCATGCTGCCGTACCCGTCCGTCGGCGCGACCGAGCAGGTGCTGCTGACCGCGGTGCTCGCCGAGGGCGTGACGGAGCTGTCCAACGCGGCGGTGGAGCCCGAGATCGAGGACCTGATCTGCGTCCTGCAGAAAATGGGCGCGATCATCGCGATGGACACCGACCGCACGATCCGCATCACCGGCGTTGACAAGCTCGGCGGCTACGACCACCGCGCCCTGCCGGACCGGCTCGAGGCGGCGTCCTGGGCGTCGGCGGCGCTGGCGACCGAGGGCGACATCTACGTCCACGGCGCGCAGCAGCGCTCGATGATGACGTTCCTGAACACCTACCGGAAGGTGGGCGGTGCCTTCAAGATCGACGACGAGGGCATCCGCTTCTGGCACCCCGGCGGGCAGCTGAAGTCGATCGCGCTGGAGACGGACGTGCACCCCGGCTTCCAGACCGACTGGCAGCAGCCGCTGGTGGTGGCGCTGACGCAGGCCACGGGCCTGTCGATCATCCACGAGACGGTGTACGAGTCCCGGCTCGGCTTCACCTCCGCGCTGAACCAGATGGGCGCGCACATCCAGCTGTACCGCGAGTGCCTGGGCGGCTCGAACTGCCGCTTCGGCCAGCGCAACTTCCTGCACTCCGCGGTGGTGTCGGGCCCGACCAAGCTGCAGGGCGCCGACCTGGTCATCCCCGACCTGCGCGGCGGCTTCTCGTACCTCATCGCGGCCCTCGCCGCGCAGGGCACGTCCCGGGTGCACGGCATCGACCTGATCAACCGCGGCTACGAGAACTTCATGGAGAAGCTCGTGGCACTGGGCGCGAAGGTGGAGCTGCCGGGCCAGGCGCTGTAACGGCGCCACGCGCGCGTACGGCGCGCGTACGACGATGGGGCGGCCCCCGGTCAGGGGGGCCGCCCCATCGGGCGTTCAGAGCGCCCCCGAAGGAGCGCGGGGCTGCGTCGGTGTGCTGCCCGGCCGCGCGGTCACGACCGGCCACACACGGTCCGCAGTCGCCCAGGGCGCTATGGGGCCATGGCGTCACGAGCCACGACCCTCACAGCGGCGCGATTACTTACCCTTGGCGGCTTCCTTGAGCTTGGAGCCCGCGGAGACCTTCACGCTGTAGCCGGCCGGGATCTGGATCGGCTCACCGGTCTGCGGGTTGCGGGCGGTACGAGCGGCACGGTGGGTGCGCTCGAAGGTCAGGAAGCCGGGGATGGTGACCTTCTCGTCGCCCTTGGCGACGACATCGCCGACGACGTCGGCGAACGCGGCCAGCACGGCGTCGGCGTCCTTGCGGGTCACCTCGGCGCGGTCGGCCAGCGCGGCCACCAGCTCACTGCGGTTCATGTTGTTACTCCCGTGTTCTTCTTGCCGTTGGGGCGTGCCACGCGGCGACAGCCGCATATCGGACACAGCGAAGCCGTTGCTGCCAGGGTCGTCGAACGGTCCCGGGCCCGGTCCCGTCCTCGGACGCGAGCGCCCAGAGAGGCATCCTGCCCCTACCTGCGGCGGGAAAGCCAATCCGGCACCCGTAGGAGTCGTGAGAACACTCTTGGGAGTCACACGAAAGCGCCACGGCCCCGGAAGCCACCCTCGCCACTGACCGGCCGCCCACCCTAGAGGGCGGCCGCAGGCCGTTGGTTCCACGACGCGCCGGGCGGCGGTCGTGGCAAGTCTCACAAGCGGTTACGCGGTCGCTCCGGCGGCCTTGGCGGCGTCCCGGACCGCCCCGGCGACCGCACCCGCGACCTTGTCGTTGAAGACGGAGGGGATGATGTAGTTCGGGTTCAGCTCGTCCTCGGTCACCACGTCGGCCAGCGCCTTCGCGGCGGCCAGCATCATGTCCGTGTTGACGGTACGGGACTGCGCGTCCAGCAGGCCGCGGAAGACACCCGGGAAGACCAGCACGTTGTTGATCTGGTTCGGGAAGTCGGAGCGGCCGGTGGCCACGACGGCCGCCGTCTGGCGGGCGATCGCCGGGTCCACCTCGGGGTCGGGGTTCGCCAGCGCGAAGACGATGGCACCGTCGGCCATGGCGGCCACGTCGTCGCCGTCGAGGACGTTGGGCGCGGAGACGCCGATGAAGACGTCGGCGTCGTGCACGGCCTCCTTGAGGGTGCCGGTGAGGTTCTCCGGGTTGGTGTTGTCGGCGATCCAGCGCAGCGCGGAGCCGGCGGGCGCGTCGACCAGGTCCTCACGGCCGGCGTGCACGACGCCCTGGATGTCGGCGACGACGGCGTTCTTGACGCCGGCGGCGATCAGGAGCTTCAGGATGGCGGTACCGGCCGCGCCGGCGCCGGACATCACGACCCGGACGTCCCCGATGCCCTTGCCGACCACGCGCAGGGCGTTGGTGAGGGCGGCGAGGACAACGATGGCAGTGCCGTGCTGGTCGTCGTGGAAGACGGGGATGTCGAGCGCCTCGCGCAGCCGGGCCTCGATCTCGAAGCAGCGGGGCGCGGAGATGTCCTCGAGGTTGATGCCGGCGAAGCCGGGGGCGATGGCCTTGACGATCTCGACGATGGCGTCGGTGTCCTGGGTGTCCAGGCAGATCGGCCAGGCGTCGATACCGGCGAAGCGCTTGAACAGGGCGGCCTTGCCCTCCATGACCGGCAGGGCGGCCTTGGGGCCGATGTTGCCCAGGCCCAGCACGGCGGAGCCGTCCGTGACGACCGCGACGGAGTTGCGCTTGATGGTGAGGCGGCGGGCGTCCTCGGGGTTCTCGGCGATGGCCATGCAGACGCGCGCCACACCCGGGGTGTAGATCATGGAGAGGTCGTCGCGGTTGCGGATGGGGTGCTTGGACGCCATCTCGATCTTGCCGCCGAGGTGCATCAGGAACGTACGGTCGGAGACCTTGCCCAGCGTGACGCCCTCGATGGCGCGCAGCTTGCCGACGATCTCCTCACCGTGGGCCGTGGAAGTGGCCGCGATCGTGACGTCGATCCGGAGCTTCTCGTGCCCGGACGCGGTGACGTCGAGGCCGGTCACCGAGCCTCCGGAGGACTCCACGACGGTGGTGAGCTGCGAGACGGCGGTTCCGCTCGCGGGCACCTCCAGCCGGATCGTCATCGAGTAGGAGACGCTGGGCGCCGTTGCCATGGCCGACTTCCTCTGCTTTCACCGTTTCGCTGGGTTGTGCCGTCCGATCGTCGCACCTACCCCTGAGTACGTGGTAGTCGCCCCGGATTGCGGACGTTTTGTTCACGGGCGGAAGAGTTTTCGGAAATTAACTTCCGCCATGCGAGAGAGTACGCCAAGCGATCAGACAAATAAAGAGACCCACGTCACTGGGTGACGTGGGTCTCCTCAACGTTCATGACACCGACCCGCCATGCTCGCCTCGCGGCAAGTGGTCCCTCTGAGGGACAAAGGTTGGGCCCGGGGGCTTGGATCGGGCCGGTGCCACACCCAGGCTAACAAACGGATCGACGAAGACAATTCCCCCTGCACGAAACGCGCTCCGCCCGCCGCCCCCGAGACGGAAAGGGCGACGGCCCGCAGCCGCCGACGGCGGGAAGGGGCCGGGGTGGGGGGTGTCCGCCCGCAGCGGCCGGCACCGGGCAACGGTGCCCCTCGTCGGGGCGAGAGGGCACTGGACGACGAGCCCGAGGACCTGGCCGAGGACGACCTCGAGGGCAACCGAACCTGGGCGCGCGAGAT